>JAATGD010000403.1 GCA_015654965.1 Hyphomicrobiales bacterium | reverse complement strand
TGATTTGCGGTTTCGGACGCACGGGAAAAATGTTCGCCTGCGAAACGCTCGGCATCGAACCGGACGTGCTTGTTCTCTCCAAGCAGATATCGTCATCCTATATGCCGCTTTCCGCGATCCTCATGAATGACCGTTTCTACCAGCCAATTGCCGATGAATCCGACCGTATCGGGGTTTTTGGTCACGGTTTTACCGCATCCGGCCATCCGGTCGCAACTGCGGTCGGGCTGGAAAACCTGAAGATTATTCAGGAACGCGATCTCGTCGGCAATGCCGCGCGTCTGGAAGAAAACTTCCTTGGAGGACTGGCAAAACTCGCCAGACATCCGCTGGCGCATTCCTCGCGTGGCGTCGGCCTGCTCGGTGCGCTGGAGATCAAGCCATGGGCCGATGCCAATGTAGGTGATGCGACCGCAGCCGTCGCAGCCGCCTGTCAGGACGAAGGCCTGATCATCCGTAATATCGGGGAGGCTATCTGCTTCTGTCCGCCGCTGATCATCACCGCCGAACAGATCGACGACATGTTCGGTGCGGTCAAACGTGCGCTCGATACGGTTCAGGCGGCACGCGGCTAATCATTTCAGGGGAATGACATTATGAGCATGACGGACAAGACAGATCTTGGCGAAATGACCGCAGTCGAGCTTTCCAGGTTGTTCGCTTCGGGCAAGGCGTCGCCGGTCGAAGCCGCGAAGGCTTCGCTGGCGCGGATCGAGACATTCAATCCGGGCGTCAACGCGTTCGCCTATGTCGTGCCGGAACTGGCGCTGGCGGAGGCAAGACAGTCCGAAGCGCGCTGGAAGAGGGACGAGCCGTTGAGCCCTATTGATGGCGCGCCGACGACGATCAAGGAACTGACGCCGGTCAAGGGCATTCCGTGGCGGCGCGGCTCAGCGCTTGGTGCGACAACGCCTTCGGAAAAGGAGTTTTTGATCATGGAACGCCTGCGCGGGGCGGGCGTGACCATTCTGGGGACGACAACATCGCCGGAATTCGGCTGGAAGGGCGTCACCCACGGACCGGCTTTCGGCAATACGCTCAACCCCTGGCGCACGGATCGCGCATCGGGCGGGTCCTCGGGCGGTGCGGCCGTTGCGGCGGCGCTCAATATGGGCGTGCTGCATGAGGGGTCGGATGGCGCGGGCTCCATCCGCATCCCGGCCTCGTTTTCCGGCACGTTCGGCATCAAGCCGAGCTATGGCTGGATACCGTCCGATACGCCGACGACGCTGTTCGAGCTTGCCCATCGCGGTCCGTTGACGCGCACGGTCGAAGACGCAGCCCTGTTCATGAACGCCACGACCGGGCCGACGCCCAAAGCCATGTATGGCTATTGCCCGACACCGGTGCCGGACTGGCGTGCGGGGATCAGCAATGCGAGCGTGAAGGGGGTGAAGATCGGCTATAGCCGCAATCTCGGTTATGCCGAAGTTCAGCCGGATGTCGCTGCCGCCATTGAGCGCGCTGCAAAACGCCTTGCGGATATGGGCGCGATTATCGAAGAGGTTGATCCCGGCTTTGCCAATCCGCAGGATGCACTGCTGACATTGTGGTATGCGGCGGAAGCCCGAACCGTTGAAATGGTCAATCCGACGCAGGCGCAGAAGAAACTCATGGATCCGGGCCTGATCCGTATCTATGAAAAAGGCTGTGTCTACACTGCGCGGGATTATGTCGACGCCGAACAGGTTCGGGCCGATCTCAAGGTCACGATGGCGCGCTTTCATGAAAAATATGACGCACTGATGCTGCCGACGATGCCGGTGACGGCAATCGAGGCCGGTGTCGATTTCCCCGGCGGCACCGAGGGCAAAGACTGGTCCGACTGGTCACCCTTCACCTATCCGTTCAACATGACCGGGCAGCCCGCCGTTTCTGTTCCTTGCGGGTTTGATAGAGGCGGATTGCCGGTCGGCCTGCAATTCGTCGGCCCACGTTATCGCGACGACATCGTGCTGAGGCTTGCGGCTGCCTATCAGGCCGCCTGGCCGGAAGAAATGCTTGGTGCGCCGCGTGTCGCCTGAGCCGGAAATGACGGCGCGGAGGCTTTGTGCTTCCGCGCCAAGGCAATCAACAGCAGCATTAGGATAAGATACATGGCCATTACGGCAAGCCAAAAGGTAGCGAGCGGGCTTGGCGCAGAGCTGAAAACGGGTGCAACCGCCGTTCCCCCTGATCAGGCCGAGCGTATTGCGCGGGAAAAATACGGGCTTTCCGGCAAGGCCGAATGGCTTTGGGGCGAGAAGGACAGCAATTACCGGCTGACGCTCGCCGACGGCACGGCCTGTCTGCTGAAAATCCTCAACCCGGCTGAAAACCCGGCCATGACGAACATGCATAGTCAGGCACTTCTGCATGTGCAAGCCGCCGATCCCGGCATTCCGATCCAGAGGATTATCCGTACACTTGATGGCGAAGCCGATTTCCGCATGGCGGACGATGAGGGCAATACACGTGGTGTGCGGATGGTGACCTTCGTTCCGGGTGTCTCGCAAAAATCCCAGCCGCATTCCGCGCTCCAGCGCCGTCGTGTCGGCGTATTGCTGGGACGCATGCAGAAGGCGCTGGAAGGGTTTGCGCACGAAGCTGCCAATCACCGTATCACCTGGGATATGAAACATGCGGTGGGGCTGCGTGAATTGCTGCCAGTATTTGAGAATGCGTCCGAACGCAAACGGCTGGAGCACGCCATGGCCGATTTCGAGAATCTCATTGCACCGCGCATGGCAAATCTGCCTGCACAGGTGATCCATAATGATTTCAACATGGAGAATATTCTTGTCAGCGCGCATGATCCCGATACGATCAGCGGTATTATCGACTTTGGCGACATGGTGCATGCGCCGCGACTGTTCGATGTCGCTGTGGGGGCTGCCTATCAAATGGGCGATGCAGACGACCCGGTCGAAGCGATGTGTGATTTCCTCAAAGGTTACACGACTGAAAAGACGCTGACTGCCGAAGAGATCGAACTGCTCTATCCGGCCATCCTCACACGTATGCTGATGCGGCTTGCCATTCCCGAATGGCGGGCAAAACTGTTTCCCGAGCACAGGGCGCTTTATACACGCAACAGTCCGACGGTCTGGGCACAGTTCGCCCGGCTTGACGCCATTTCAAGAGACGACGCCATTGCGCGGCTGACAGTCGCTTGCGGCTGATGGAGACAGATATGAACAAGCCAGCTACCACAATGATCAATGGTTTCGATGCCTCACGCCTCGGCAGCCTTCCCGAGCGGGAGCGCTCGATGATCGAACGGCGTCAGGCGATGCTCGGGCCATCTTATCGGCTGTTTTACGAAAACCCGCTGCATCTGGTGCGCGGTGAAGACGTCTGGCTTTATGATCCGGACGGCAATGCCTATCTCGACGCCTATAATAATGTCCCCTCGGTCGGCCATTGCCACCCGCGCGTTGTCGCAGCCATTGCCGAACAGGCAGCGGTGCTCAACACGCATACGCGTTATCTCGATGAAAAGCTCCTCGATTATTCGGCAAAACTGCTCGCGACCTTTCCCGATGAAATGAACCGCGTCATGTATTGCTGCACCGGTAGCGAGGCGGTCGATCTCGCCCTGCGGCTGGCGTGCTATTATACGGGCGGTACGGGCATCATCATCACCGAAAACGCCTATCATGGCACAACGTCCGCCGCCGCCAGCATCTCGCCTTCGCTCGGGGCCAACATGCCGCTCGGCACGCATGTTCTGACCGTGCCTGCCCCCGATGCCTATCGGGCCGACGGCCGCGATGTGGGCGAAGCCTTGGCAGAAGAAGTATCCAGAGCGATTGCCTTCATGCAGCGTCGCGGCATCAGGCCCGCAGCCTTCATCGCCGACAGTATTTTTTCGACCGACGGTATTTTCTCCGAGCCTGCCGGTTTTTTGAAGAAGGCACTGGACGTCGTGCATGAGGCCGGCGCGCTTTACATTGCCGACGAAGTGCAGCCCGGTTTTGGCCGTCTGGGCGCGCATATGTGGGGTTTCATGCGTCACGGCATCGTTCCCGACATTGCCGTCATGGGCAAGCCGATGGGCAATGGCCTGCCGATTGCGGCGGCTGTGATGAAAGGCGAGGTGCAGGAGCGTTTCGGTCAGGATATCCGCTATTTCAACACGTTCGGGGCTAATCACGTTTCGATTGCCGCCGCTAATGCCGTTCTCGATATCATTCGCGACGAGAAGTTGATGGGCAATGCGCTCTCGACCGGCAATATTTTGCTGGAGGGTATGCGCAAGCTGCAAGAGCGTTTTGAATGCATCGGCGATGTACGCGGCGCTGGTCTGTTCCTCGGCCTCGAATTCGTCAGGGACCGGCAGAGCCGTGAGCCGGATGGTGCGCGTTCACTTGCCGTGGTCAATCGCATGCGTGAACACCGGGTGCTGATCAGTGCTGCGGGCATCCACGCCAACACGTTGAAAATCCGTCCGCCGCTGCCGTTTGGTAAGGAACATGCCGATCTCTTCCTTGAGACGCTTGAGGCGGTTCTGCGCGAAATGCAATGACCATTTCTGCCGCCAGTTTCATGACCAGAGGATCGAATATAATGGCATCACCGTGCATCGACACCGAAAGCCTGTGGGGCGATATCATGATCATGGGGGCAATCGGTGGCACTGCGGGCGGGGGCAGTTTCCGGCCCGCGCTTTCCGATGCCGACCGCGAGGGGCGCAACCTGTTTCGCCACTGGGCCGAAGGGGCGGGAATGACTGTCAATGTGGACGCCATCGGCAATATGTTCGCACGGCGCGAGGGGAGCGATCCATCGCTGCCGCCATTGATGATCGGCAGCCATCTCGACACGCAGATGCCGGGCGGAAAGTTCGATGGTGTTCTGGGCGTGCTTGCCGGGATCGCAGTCGTTCGGGCGCTCGATGCGGCGGGTGTTGTGACAAGGCGGGCGATTGAAATCGCCAATTTCACCAATGAGGAAGGTGCGCGGTTTCAGCCGGGCGTTATGGGGTCGGGCGTCTTTGCCGGGTTTCTGCCGCTCGATGAAGCCCTGTCGCGCAGGGATGATGGCGGCGCGGTGCTCGGCGATGAACTGGCCCGTATCGGTTATGCCGGAGCGCTGCCTGTTGGCGGGCGACCCGTTTACAAATATCTCGAACTGCATATCGAGCAGGGACCGGAGATGGAAAAGGCGGGTGCGATGATCGCCACCGTGTCCAACAGCTCCTGGGGATGCAGCGGCTTTATCGATATCAGCGGCGAGAACGGTCATTCGCAGACGGCTGCGATGTCGAAACGGCGCAATTCTCTGGTGGCGGCGGCCAGACTCATTCTGGAAATCGAGGCGATAGGGGCTGAAAACGAGCCGGACGGCATGGTGAGCGCCACGGTCATCCGCAACTGGCCAAACAATCGCGTCAATATTCCGCATCTGACCAGCCTGTCCTATGTGGCCGTGCATGTTCGCGAGGAAGGACGCGCGAAAATCATCGCGCGGATTGAGGCGGTAGCGAAAAGGCTCGCAGAAGAGACCGGGCTTGTCATCGATGCGACGACCTCGCACTACCGCCAGAGGCTCGATTTGTCGCAGGAATTGTCGGGGCAGGTGATCGCGGTCGCCGGGCGACTGGGCTATCCTGCCATGATATTGCCGCCACTGACCTCGCATGATGCGCTGTCGATGCATCATCTTTGCCCGGCCTCGATCATTTTCGTGCCTTGCAAGGGTGGTATTTCCCATAGCGAGAAGGAATGGTGCGAGCCGCAACAGGTTGCCGCAGGCGCCAGGGTTTTGTTGGAAATGGCGATGATTGTCGCGGCAGAGGCGTGATATTTATGCGCGCTTCATGCAGGGATACTCAAGAACGTAAAGTGAGCAGATGAGGCGCCGGGTGAATTCACACGCTAGATTTGGACTGGACGATATGGGCATCGGGGGCGGCGCGGGCCTGCCGAAGGCTTTGTGGGCTTATAATGTCATTCGCAACGCGATCATCACCATGAAGCTTGCGCCCGGTGAAACGCTGAATGAAAAGGAGGCCTGCGCCGAGCTTGGCATCTCCCGAACGCCGATGCGCGAAGCCCTGCTGCGACTGGCGCAGGAAGGTCTTGTGAATATCGTCCCCAGCGGCGGCACTTTCGTCAACAAGATCGCCATGCGCAAGGTGATCGAGGGGCATCTGGTCCGCTCCAGCCTTGAAATGCGGATGATCAGGCTTGCCGCGCGCCATTTCGATCCCGTTTATGAAAAAGACTTCGATCTTCTGATCTTTCGCCAGAAGGAGGCCGCGAAACGACGCGACATGGATGAGGCCTTCAAGATCGATAACGAGTTTCACCATCTTCTGTGCCGGGTCGCGGGCTTTGCGAATGTCTGGCAGACGATCCATGCAGCGACCGGACAACTCGATCGCGTGCGGCGTCAGGCTTTTCCGAAGATGGGCTATTTCGATGAGGTGACAGACGAACATATGGCGCTTTATGCAGCACTCAGGGCGCATGATGAAAGCGGGGCCGCCAGACTTCTCAAACAGCATCTCGGCGGCATTCTGGCCGCTATCGAATATATCGTTCAGACAGATGCCAACGCGATTAGCGGAGAGGATGATATCGTGCTGCTCAAAGGGCTTACCGATGAGTGAGAGCACGGAGAATGGCAATGCTGCGTCTGATGCCAAAAGTCTAATTTTTGTGCACATAAATTCATTGATTATTATTTATGCTTATGCTTAATTTGCAAAAATACTCTCTGAAAAATCAGGACTGAATAAATGGATGCGGCTTGCCGAGGCTGGAAACTGTTTTCAGTTTCATCCGTCCATATTGTCATTTTATCATTCATTATGAAGGAGAGGGCTGTTGGAACTCAAACTTCTTGAAGACCTTATCTGCATATATGAAACGCGTAATTTTTCACGGGCGGCGACAATACGAAACGTGACGCAATCGGCGCTGTCCAAACGAATCAAGGCATTGGAATACTGGGCCGGTGTGCAACTGATCGATCGATCATCCTATCCGGTCAATCTCACCTCTGCGGGGAGGGCGATGATCCCGCAGGCCCGCGATCTCGTCACGCTTCTCAAGGGAATGCGCACCGGCTTGCATTCTTTTGCCGTTTCGCCAAAAAACACCGTGCGTCTGGGGTCCTTGCACACATTACGCCTGACCATCGTGCCAAAATGGCATGAGGCGCTTGCACCCGAAATCGACAGTTTTCAGATCGATTTCAAAAGCAGCCCCAGCGCTTATGCGCAGACCGTGCGGCAGTTCCGCAACGGAGAAAACGACCTCCTGCTGACCTATGTCCATCCCGCGGTTACGGATGGGCTGACGGAAGATATTTATGACAGCCTGTTTATCGCGCCTGAGCGCATCATTCCTGTCTCCGCCCCCGATAGCAGC
>JAATGD010000092.1 GCA_015654965.1 Hyphomicrobiales bacterium | reverse complement strand
GGTCGTATCGATGCGATTGCCGCCGACAAGTTTCTGGCCGCCGACTGGCTGAAGAAAGACGGCGCGGATTGCTGCAAGTTTCTGGGTGATATTCCGGGTTCTGAAACCAAGATTGCGGTCGCGCTTCGCAAGGGCGACGACGATCTGCGTGAGCAGTTCAATGCCGCCATCAAGAAAATCCGCGAAAACGGCACCTATGATACGATCCGCAAAAAGTATTTCGAGTTCGATATCTATTGATCGCTTGTAAAGCGAGTGGCACTTTGCTGTAACTTCAAACGCGCTGGGCAATGTCTGGCGCGTTTTTCGTGGATGAGGAGCAATCATGCAGCCGCATGACGTCATTGTTCTGGGCGTGGGGATTGTTGGCGTCTCAAGCGCGCTGCATTTGCAGGCACGTGGCCGTTCTGTCTGCCTGATCGACAGGAATGAGCCGGGGCAGGGCACCAGTTTCGGCAATGCAGGCCTGATCGAACGCTCCAGCGTCATTCCCTATTCCTTTCCGCAAGGTTTTCTGACGCTCCTGCGCTATGGCATGAACCGCCGTACCGACGTGCGGTATGATCCTCTTTATCTGCCACGCGTGGCGCGCTGGCTGTTGCAATATTGGCGTTCATCGTCAGATGAAAGCTTGCGGATTGCGACAGATGCCATGTTGCCTCTGGTCGAGGCCAGTGTGATCGAGCATGATTTTCTGGTCAAACAGGCGGGATGCGATCACCTCATCCACAACAAGGGCTGGATTGCCGCCTATCGCAACGAGGCGGCCTTTGAGGCAGCAGTCAAACGACTGCCGGATTTGCAGCGCTTCAATCTTGCCTATGAGGTTCTCGACCGGATAGCACTTCATGCCCGTGAAGCCGCACTTGGCGATGTCGCAGGCGGCATTCACTGGCTTGACCCGAAAACCGTGACAGACCCTGGCGGACTGGTTGAAGCCTATGCCGCTCTTTTCACCGGACGTGGCGGGGCGTTTACCCATGGCGATGCGGCAACGCTCGCCTCCGATGGTGATCATTGGACAGTTTTGACAGAAAAAGGCGTGATGCGCGCGCGGGAAATTGTCGTGGCGCTCGGACCGCAGGCAGGCACGATTTTCCAAAAGCTTGGCTATGCCATTCCGCTTGGCATCAAGCGCGGGCATCATCTGCATTTTTCCATGCGCAATGGCGTCAAACCCGAGCATTCGGTCGTGGATGAAGAGGCCGGTTATGTCTTGTCGCCCATGGTGCGGGGCGTGCGCCTGACCACCGGCATTGAATTTGCCGCGCCTGATGCAAGCGCCAATCGTATCCAGCTTGGAAAAGTCGAAAAGATTGCGCGGCGGTTGTTGCCGCATCTCGGGGAGCCGGTTGAAAACACGCCATGGCTCGGTCTGCGGCCCTGCCTGCCCGATATGCGCCCCGTGATCGGTCCCGCCCCACGCCACAAGGGGCTGTGGTTCAATTTCGGCCATGCCCATCATGGCTTGACGCTGGGGCCTGCCAGCGGACGCTTGCTGGCTGAAATGATGACCGGCGAGGTGACTTTTGTCGATCCCAAGCCCTATTCAGCAAAGCGTTTTCTGTAATCATTGAATATTTCGTGACAGGCTTGTCAGAATGGCGCGTGCGGGGTTATCAATTTGTCCCCGCCCATTTCCCGCTTTTCTGCGGACCAATCAACCCGGACATAGCCTCGTGAAGAAAAACAAACTGGGCCGCACAGGCCTTACTGTCACCGAAATCTGCCTCGGCACCATGACCTGGGGCGTGCAGAATACTGAATCCGATGCGCATGCGCAGCTCGATCTTGCCATGGATGCGGGCATCAATTTCATCGATACGGCGGAGGGATATGCCGTTCCGATGAGCCCGGAAAGCTATGGTAAAACCGAAACCTATATCGGCAGCTGGTTTAAAAAATCCGGCAAACGCGATCAGGTCATTCTCGCCAGCAAGATTGCGGGCGGTGGACGGCAGGCGTGGATTCGTGGCGGCAACAGGCCGGACCGTCAAAGCGTGCGTGAAGCGGTCGAAGGCAGCCTGAAACGTCTTCAGACGGATTATATCGATCTTTACCAGATCCACTGGCCCAAGCGCCCGCATTATCATTTCGGGCAGGGGTGGGATTTTGACTACAGCAAAACCGACGCCAAGGCCGAATTGCAGCACATGCATGATGTGTTGCAGGGACTTGACGATATGGTTGCCGAAGGCAAGATTCGTCATGTCGGCCTATCGAACGAAACGGCATGGGGAACCATGCAATGGCTACGGCTCGCTAAAGAACATGGCCTGCCGCGCATGGCATCGATCCAGAATGAATATGGGCTTCTTCAGCGCCAGTTCGATCTTGATCTTGCGGAAGTGTCGTTGTTTGAGGATGTGGGGCTTTTGCCTTATTCAACGCTTGGTGCCGGTGTTTTGACGGGCAAATATCTCAATGGTCAAAGACCGGCCGGTTCGCGTGCCACCGTCATGGATGGCGGCATGTGGCGCGATACGGCCTATTCCGAGCCAGCGGTGCGAGCCTATCTCGATGTGGCCCATGAGCACGGCCTTGATATCGCGCAAATGGCGATTGCCTTTTCCCTGTCGCGCCCATTCGTGACAGCGGTCATTATTGGTGCGACCACGATTGAGCAGCTCAAAACCGATATTGCAGCCCACGCGCTAACTTTACCGGAGGCGGTGCTTGCGGATATTGAAAAGGTTTATCGCCAATATCCGCGTCCGCTGTGAAATATAAAGCCCGCCATCCGGCGGGCTTT
>JAATGD010000286.1 GCA_015654965.1 Hyphomicrobiales bacterium | reverse complement strand
CCCTTAATGCCCGCTGTTTTGGCGATTGTGCCTGCCTTCTTTCAGCTGTCCGGCCTTCCTCACCCAGCGTCTGGGGCGTCCGGGCAAAACCTTTGCCACGGTCACCGGCAAGGGGATTCCGGCATCCATGCCGGTCTGCCAAATGGATTGAAGATCGGTGTTTATGCTCTTGTTATTCCATGGATGATCTTCACCGTCGTCGTTTATGCCATGATCCTGATTGGCGGCTTCGTGCGCACATGGGGCATCGATAATTCGCTGACATTCGATCATTACCGTCGTGCTTTCTCGGTGGTATGGACGGATAGCGGCTTTGCGTGGACGGGGGTTGCGTGGAATTCGTTCTGGACGACGATGGAGATATCGCTGATCTCGGCACCACTGACTGCCGCAGTCGGATTGCTTACGGCCTATCTGATCGTGCGGCAGCGCTTCTTCGGACGCAATGTGTTCGAGTTTGCGTTGATGCTGAGCTTCGCCATTCCGGGTACGGTCATCGGCGTCAGCTACATCATGGCATTCAACCTGCCGCCGCTCGAAATGACCGGCACGGCGCTGATCCTGATTGCCTGCTTCGTGTTCCGCAATATGCCGGTTGGCGTGCGCGGGGGTATCGCCGCCATGAGCCAGCTCGACAAGAGCCTCGATGAAGCATCGCTTACTCTGCATGCGGGTAGTTTCCGCACCATCCGTAAAGTGATCCTGCCGCTTTTGCGCCCGGCCATTACGGCAGCACTCGTTTATTCCTTCGTGCGTGCCATCACCTCGATCAGCGCCGTGATCTTCCTTGTTTCTGCGGAATACAACATGGCGACCTCTTACATCGTCGGCCTTGTCGAGAATGGTGAATTCGGTGTGGCGATTGCCTATTCCTCGGCACTCATTTTCGTGATGGTGATCGTGATTGTCACCTTCCAGCTTCTTGTCGGCGAGCGCCGGTTGCGGCGTGAAAACCGCGTTGCCACGCTCATACCGATCAAAACCGCTCAACAGGAGAAAGCCGTATGACCACGATCCGTCCCGGCTCCGTTACCTTTCAAAACGTAACCAAGACGTTCGGCAATTTTACCGCTCTGCCTGATCTGTCGCTAAAGGTTGAACCCGGTACGCTGGTTACGTTGCTTGGTCCATCCGGCTGCGGCAAGACCACGACCCTGCGGCTTCTGGCGGGGCTGGAGCATCCGACAACAGGCCGCATCCTGATCGGTAACAAGGATGTAACCATGCTGCCTGCCAATGAACGCGATGTATCCATGGTGTTTCAGTCCTATGCGCTGTTTCCGCATATGAGTTCGCTCGATAACGTCGCCTATGGTCTTGAATCTTCCGGCTTGAAGAAGAAGGAAGCGCGCGAGCGCGCCGAGGAGGGGCTGAAGCTCGTCGGCCTTGCCGGTATGGGCCATCGGCTTCCGGCAGAGTTGTCCGGCGGTCAGCAACAGCGCGTGGCAGTCGCGCGCGCTTTGGTGCTGGAACCGCAGGTGCTGCTGCTTGATGAACCGCTTTCCAATCTGGATGCGCGTTTGCGCCGCCGCGTGAGAACTGAAATCAGGGAACTCCAGCAAAGGCTTGGTTTTACAGCCGTTTATGTGACCCACGATCAGGATGAGGCTTTGGCGGTGTCCGATACGATCATTGTCATGAAAGACGGCGATATAGCACAGCAAGGCAGCCCGCGCGATCTTTACGAAGCGCCCGCATCTGCCTTCATTGCGGATTTCATGGGCGAGGCCAATGTCGTGCCTTGTGAAGTCGTGAGCGCGGAAAATGGCCAAGCCCTCATCCGTATCGGAAAACTTGAGCATCGTCTGGCGTCAAGAAATGCACGGCCGGGACAGGCGCAATTGGCAATTCGCCCCAATGCGGTCAGCCTGCAAGCTCAAAGCGGTGGAGATTTTCCGGGGCGCGTGGTGCTTTCAGCCTATCTCGGCGATCATATCGAATATGAAATCGAGACAGAATATGGCAGGCTTTTTATTGTCGATCCGGCTGTTGAAGAAGCGCTTGCGCCACAAACCGATGTGGCGATTCATTTCAAACCGCGTGGCCTCGCTATTATCAACAATTGAGCGCGTGAACCATGCGCCTTTATTCCCTCTGACTGGAAACCAGACATGACATCGGACATTTCAAAAGAGCTTGAAGCACGGTTTAAACTTGCGCAGGACATTGCGCGCGAGGCTGGTGCGCTGGCACTCGATTATTTCAACCGCCGTGAGACGCTGGTGATCGAAACCAAGCGCGATCCGCAGGATGTGGTTTCCATCGCCGACCGCAATGTGGAAAAGCTGATCAATGAACGCGTTTCGGCATCATTCAGTGACGATGGCTTTCTGGGTGAGGAATATGGGCTGAATGCGGGCAGCTCGGGTTATACATGGGTGGTTGATCCCATCGACGGCACCAGCCCCTTCGTCAACGGCATGCCGAGCTGGTGTGTTTCCATTGCGGTGCTGAAGGATGGCGAGCCGGTGATCGGTGTGATCAATGCGCCATGTTTTGACGAGATTTACGCCTCAGCCAAGGGGCAGGGTGCGACGCTAAACGGCAAAAAGCTTGTGCTTGATGAAACGCGCACAATCCGCAATGCGGTGACGGGCATTGGTGCCAATAATTACGTAACGCCGCAGCTGGTTGCGAAAATCGTGGAAGATCTGCTGGAAGCAGGCGGCACATTCATCCGCAATGGTTCTGGCGCGCTGATGATCGCCTATGTCGCGGCGGGGCGTCTGGTCGGCTATTATGAGCCATATATGCACGCATGGGACTGCATGGCCGGTTTCTGCCTTGTCCGGGAAGCAGGCGGTTATACGCATCCATTCCCAACGCAAGGTGAGCAACTGACCAAGGGTAGCAAGGTTTTCGTTGCGGCCCCCGGGGCGGTCGATGATCTGAAAAAAGTGGCCCGATTGTAAGAAACAAGCCCCGGAAATCCGGGGCTTTTATTTATGCTGATGGATTATCGCGCTGATAAATCCAGTCGTGATCGGGATGGTTTTTAAATCGCCATTTACGGATCGGACCGGCCATGACGTTGAGATAATACATCTCATAGCCATAAGGCACGCCGCAGGGGTGATGTCCCTTTGGCACCAGCACCACATCGCCGTCAGAAACCGCCATGGTTTCATCAAGACTGCCATCCTCGGTGAAAACCCGCTGGATGCCATAGCCTTGCGCCGGGTTGAGGCGATGGTAATAGGTTTCTTCCAGATAGGTCATCTCCGGGAAATTATCTTCATCATGCCGGTGCGGCGGGTAGGATGACCAGTTGCCTTGCGGTGTGAAAACTTCCGTCACAAGGAGGCTATCGGCGACGTCCCGGCCTTCCATGGCAATATTGAAGATGTGGCGCGTATTGGCGCCTTGTCCGCGTGTATCGAAGGTCAGCCCTTCGGGGCCTAACTTCTGTGCCTTGTGCCCCGGTTTGCCGGGTGCGGTGCAGACGGCAAGCACGCAATCGGTTGTCGCCACAGCGTTCCAGTCGCTTTGCGCAGGCACATAGAGACAATGCGGTGCGAGTTTTTCAAACACGCTCATCCGCTCGCCCATTTCGCCGAAATCTTCGCCAAAATTTTCGCCAGCCGCTTTGAGCTTTGCCTTGCCCTCAACCACCACCAGAATGACTTCTCGGTTGCCGGTTTTCTCGGTTGCTGTTTCACCTTTTTTCAGACGATAGAGGCCAAAGCCGACATAGCCCCAGTTGGCGCTTTCCGGCGTGATGTCGTGCACCTTACCGTGCTTGCCATCGGGTTTGCGTAACAGATTGGCCATTTCACTCTCCCTTGTCTAAACCCGCTTCACGCGCAAAGGATTTGAGCGATTTCAACCCCAGCGACTGATATTCAAATGGATTGCGCAGATCAGGGTCTTGTTCGGCTTCGATCACCAGCCAGCCCTGATAGCCGTGCCGGGCTGCGACCTTGAGAACCGGCACGAAATCAACGCCGCCTTCATGATCGCCCGGAACCGTGAAAACGCCGCGGCGCACAGCTTCCAGAAAGGAGAGGCTCTGGTCGCGCACCTGTGCCGCAATCGTTGGGCGTACATTCTTGGCATGGATATGGCCAACGCGGCCCATATGGTTCTTTGCAACGCGTTCAGGATCACCGCCGCCAAACAGGCAATGGCCTGTATCGAGCAGCAGTCTTGTGTGTGGGCCGGTATGGTGCATCAGAAGATCGATCTCGTCTTCGCTCTGAACGATCGTGCCCATATGATGGTGATAGACGAGTGCAATACCCTGTGCGCTCGCATATTCGGCCAGCGCTTCGACGCCCGCGCCAAACGTGGCCCAGCGCGCTTCTTCCAGCACCGGGCGCTCGGAGAGCGGCTTGTCATCGTCGCCATGAATGGCGTTCGATGTCTCGCAAACGATGATGACAGTGCTGCCCATGGCTTTGAGAAGATCAAGCGCCGGCTGCATGGCAGCCTTCTCATGATCGATGGAATTGGTCAACAGATTGAGTGAATGCCAGCCTGAAACATAGCGCAGATTTCGTGGTTCGAGTACTGCTTTAAGTTCCGCTGCAACTTGTGGAAACTTATGACCTTTTTCGATTCCATCGAAATCGATTTTTGAAGTCTCATCAAGACATTGATCAAGGCTTATATGCGCGCCAAGGCTGCGATCATCATCGTTCGACCAGGCAATCGGGTTGGTGCCATAGAGGATCATCGGTCAGTTTCTTTCTTTGATATGAGCTTCATATTTTTCGCGCGCCGCGCGCACTTGTTCACGTTCCGAGACTTCCGGCACAGCCACATCCCACCACCAGCCGCCGGTTTCAGGCGTCGGATAAGGATCGGTGTCAATCACGATAACTGTGGTGCGTGGGCTGTTGCGTGCCTCGGCCAGCGCATCTTCAAGTTCATGGATAGAGCCGACTTTCCTGCTGTCAGCTCCCATCGCACCTGCATGGGCCGCGAAGTCGATATTGGACGCATTCACATGGGTTGTATGGTCGAGCAGGTTGTTGAACTCGGCACCACCCGTTGCCATTTGCAAACGGTTGATACAGCCATAGCCGCGATTGTCGGTCAGGACGACCGTGATCTTGATGCCCATCATCACAGAGGTCGCAAGTTCCGAATTGGCCATCATGTAAGAGCCGTCGCCGACCATAACGATCACATCGCGATCCGGCTCTGCCATCTTGATACCTAGCCCACCGGCGATCTCATAGCCCATGCAGGAGAAGCCATATTCCATGTGATAGGACATGGGTCGTCCGGCTTTCCAGAGCTGGTGCAATTCTCCCGGCATGGTGCCAGCCGCACACATGACGACGGTATTTTCTTTCGACTGACGTTGGACCGCCCCGATCACCTGCATGTCGGTGGGCAACTGGTTGGCATCACCGGGGCTAGCTGTGAAACGGTCAGCCGCTTCAAACCAACGTGCTTTAAGCGTGGTGTCGAGTGTACTGCGTTTATAGTCTTTCAGACCATTTGAGAGCGTTTTTAGCGCAATTTGTGCATCAGAAACGAGGGGAATTGTGGCGTACTTGTGGCCATCATATGGCTGAACATTGACCGAGAGCAGTTTTCGGCCCGGATGTTTGAACAATGCCCACGAGCCAGTGGTAAAATCCTGAAAGCGTGTTCCCACTCCGATCACCAGATCAGCGCTTGCTGCTACTGCGTTTGCACTATCTGCACCCGTTACACCCACGGGGCCGAAATTGAGTGCATGATCCCATGGCAAGGCCGATTTTCCTGCCTGGGTTTCAATGACGGGAATGTTGTGGGTTTCTGCAAAGCTTTTCAAAGCTTTATGGGCACCCGAATAATGCACGCCGCCGCCTGCAACGATAACCGGCGTCTTGGCTGCATTGATTGCGGCGATTGCCGTTGCAAGCTCCTGTTCATCAGGTGGCGGGCGTCGCCAGTGCCAGATTTTGGGCGCAAAAAATTCTTCCGGCCAATCATAGGCTTCCGCCTGCACATCCTGACAAAAGGACAGTGTCACAGGCCCGCAATCGGCAGGATCGTTCATGATGCGAAAGGCACGGGGCAGGGCCGTCAGAAGCTGTTCAGGCCGCGTTATACGGTCGAAATAGCGGCTTACGGGGCGGAAACAGTCATTGACGCTCACTGTACCGTCGTTGAAATCCTCGATCTGCTGCAGCACGGGATCGGGACCGCGATTGGCAAAAACATCGCCGGGAATGAACAGAACCGGTAGGCGGTTCACATGGGCGAGTGCCGCAGCTGTCACCATATTGGTGGCGCCGGGGCCGATGGAGGAGGTGACAGCACAGGCGCGTTTACGGCCCAGCTGTTTTGTATAGGCAATGGCTGCATGTGCCATGGTCTGCTCATTATGGCCGCGCCAGGTCACAAGCTTGTCGCGGATGTCATAGAGCGCTTCGCCAAGGCCTGCCACGTTGCCATGACCGAAAATAGCCCAGACACCAGCGATAAAGGGGGCACCTTCCGGTGTCATCTGATTGGCAATATAGCGCACAAGCGCCTGTGCCGCTGTCAGTCGAACGGTTTTCATCTTTCCTCCCAGCGGAAATCCGCTTTCTCGCGATTTCAGATACAGGCCTCCACCTGTTTCCGAGATGCGTTTATTTCTGTCGCAGCCTATCCCAAAGATCACAGAAACCGCGATAGCGTTTTGCCATTTCCGTTACCGCCTCCGCATCGCTGATCTTGTTGCCAAGCCATTGGCGGGCAACATCGCCCAGAATGGTGCGACCAATGGCAAAGCCTTTGACCAGATCAAACTCTGCTGCAATTTTGAGGCTTGCTTCCAGCTCTTGCGCCGGTGCGTCAAGCCCCAGAACGACAATGCCGCGCGTGTGTGGATCATTGCGGGTAATCGCCGCACAGGCATTGCGCCATGCCTCGGCGGTCTTCAGCGGCTCAAGCTTCCACCAGTCCGGATAAACGCCGATCTCATAGAAACGCTCAATGACTTTTGCCGTGCTCATATCATCGATGGGTGTGACCTTGGATGGAATGATTTCCAGCAGAAACTCAAGTTGATTGCGACGGGCAGCAGTGAAAAGCCGTTTCACTGTGGCTTCCTGCTGCGCTTTCACAGCGTCGTCGTCATCAGGGTGATAGAAGCAAAGAAGCTTCACAACATGTTCGATGGGCCATTCAACAAGGCCGCCACAATCAGGGCCGAGTTCGGGTTCAAGCTCCAAGGGCCGTGATCCGGGCCATTCAGTCGGGCGTCCGATCCACAGACCGCTGCCGGCAGCGCGATGGAGTGCAGCGCGGCCAAGTCGTCCGTCGCAGAGGATGCCATAGCCATTTTCTCCACCCGAAACCTCTAATGCAGCATTCAGACATAGTTCCTTGAATTCACCGATTTTTTCATCTGTTGCATCAGTTTCCTGCGCTATTTCTTCCAACTGGATGCGATG
>JAATGD010000208.1 GCA_015654965.1 Hyphomicrobiales bacterium | reverse complement strand
TGCTGCCTGAGCGCAGGAACTGATCGATCAGATAGCCATTGGCCGCATGGATTTCCACACCGTCAAAACCTGCAACAGCAACCGCATCTTTCGCGGCCTTGCCATAGGTGGCAACGATTTGAGGAAGTTCACTCTTTTCCAGTGCTCGCGGCTCGGAGGTCGGCGCGAACTCGCCGGTTCCATCAGGGTGCACCAGATAGGTCTTCGACTTTGCCGTGATGGCAGAGGGGGCAACAGGCTTGCCGCCATTGGGCTGGAGACTGTTATGCGAGATACGGCCCACATGCCACATCTGCGCAAACATATGTCCACCCGCCTTATGCACCGCATCGGTCACGCGCTTCCATCCGGCCAGTTGTTCCGGTTCATAGAGGCCCGGAACATCGGCATAGCCCTGTCCTTGATGGCTGATGGGCGTGGCTTCACTGATGATCAATCCCGCACTGGCGCGCTGCTCATAATAGGTGACGTTGAGGTCATTCGGCACGGCGCGTGGCGAACGATTGCGCGTCAAGGGCGCCATGACGATACGGTTTGAAAGCTTGATATCGCCGAGAGAAACAGGATCAAAAAGTGTGGCCATAAAAGTCTATCCTTTGAGGTTGGAAAAATATTCAGAGGTCAGAGAGCGTTTTCAGGAAGGCCGCTATGGCCTCCTCATCGCGCTTATAGAAAGTCCACTGTCCAACACGGGCAGGCACGATCAGCCCCGCCTTGGTCAGAACGGATAAATGTGCTGAAACTGTCGATTGCGAGAGACCGCAGCGCTCAAACTGCCCGGCACAAACGCCCATTTCCAGAGAGATGTGCTGGGTGGAAAAATGCTTGTCCGGCTCCTTAAGCCATTGGAGAATCTCCAGACGAACCGGGTTGGCGAGCGCCTTGAATATCTCTTCCAGATTTATGATCAAAGCCTGCTGCATCGCACCACCTCGCTGATCTTGCGAATATATCGTCATCTTTCGATATAGATATCGTTTTCACCCGATTTAAAAAAGGCCACGTCTTTCACTTAGCCGTGAATGACAAAAACACCAGCTTTCCTGTGGAACATGACTGCCATCTTGATTGCGCAAAGAATGCATCCGACTATGTTTGCCGTACGATCAAAGGACTGGAAAACACATGGCGGACGACAACAAGCACATTGCCTCAATCATCGCGACAGAAATCAAGGCAAGGCAGGAACAGGTCCTGGCGGCCGTGGGCCTGCTCGATGAAGGTGCGACGGTGCCTTTCGTTGCGCGCTACCGCAAGGAAGTCACCGGCGGGCTGGACGATACGCAATTGCGCCAGCTTGCTGAACGCCTTGTCTACTTACGTGAACTGGAAGCACGCCGCGCTTCCATTCTGGACTCGATCCGCAATCAGGAGAAGCTCACGCCCGAACTTGAGCGCAAGATTGCTGGCGTCGAAACAAAGGCCGAACTGGAAGATCTTTATCTCCCCTATAAGCCGAAGCGCCGCACCCGTGCCGAGATTGCGCGTGAACGCGGACTGGGACCGCTGGCCGAAGCGATCCTTGCCAACCGCAGCCTTGTACCCACCGAGGCCGCTGCGCAATATGTCACCGGCGAGGTGACCGATGTGAAGGCAGCCCTCGACGGCGCGCGCGACATCATCGCCGAAGGTTTCGCGGAAAATGCCGAATTGATCGGAAACTTACGCAATTATCTCAAAGACAAGGCTGTCCTGCGCTCACGCGTTATCGATGGAAAACAGGAAACCGGCGCGAAATTCTCCGATTATTTCGACCATGCCGAACGCTGGTCTAGCGTGGCCGGTCATCGCGCGCTGGCTATGCTGCGCGGACGCAACGAGGATTTCCTGTCGCTCGATATCGAGGTCGATGCCGACGACACCGCGCCGGTAAAACCCGTCGAGCGCAAGATCGCGGGCGCCTATGCTATCGGCGCGACACTGCCCGGTGATCGCTGGCTTATGGAAGTCGCGGGCTGGGCATGGCGGGTCAAACTCTCGCTGTCGCTCTCGCTCGATCTCATGCGTGCATTGCGTGAGCGTGCCGAAGAAGAAGCCATCAACGTCTTTGCCCGCAACCTCAAAGACCTGTTGCTCGCAGCCCCCGCCGGTTCACGCGCCACCATGGGGCTTGATCCCGGCATCCGCACAGGCGTCAAGGTCGCAGTAGTCGATGGCACCGGCAAATTGCTCGACACCACGACCGTCTATCCTTTTCCGCCCAAAAACGATGTGCGCGGCACACAGGCCGAACTTGCAGCCCTTGTCCGCAAACACAAAATCGAATTGATCGCCATCGGCAACGGCACCGGCAGCCGCGAGACGGAACGTCTGGTTGTGGATATGCTCAATGAGATGCCTGCACCAAAGCCGCTGAAAGTCATCGTCTCGGAAGCAGGCGCTTCGGTCTATTCGGCGTCCGAAGCGGCTGCCGCCGAATTTCCGCAACTCGACGTCTCGCTGCGCGGGGCCGTTTCCATTGCCCGGCGTGTGCAGGACCCGCTGGCCGAACTGGTCAAGATCGACCCTAAATCCATCGGCGTCGGCCAATACCAGCACGATGTCGATCAGGTGCGACTGGCGCGGGCGCTCGATGCGGTGGTGGAAGACGCAGTGAATGCGGTCGGTGTTGATCTCAACACCGCGTCCGCCTCGCTGCTGGCGCGGGTGTCGGGACTTGGCGCGTCGCTCGCCGAAGCCATCGTCGCGCATCGCGATGAAGCGGGCGCGTTCAAAAACCGCAAGGAACTGCTGAAAGTCGCGCGCCTCGGCAACCGCACCTTCGAGCAATGCGCGGGCTTCCTGCGCATTGCTAACGGGTCCGAGCCGCTGGATGCGTCATCGGTCCACCCGGAAGCCTATGGCGTGGCGAAAAAGATCGTTAGCGCCTGCGGCCGCGATGTGCGCTCGCTCATGGGTGATAGCGCGGCACTTAAAGCACTTGACCCGCGCGTCTTCGTCGATGAACGTTTTGGCCTGCCAACGGTACGCGATATCATCGCTGAACTCGACAAGCCCGGTCGCGATCCGCGTCCCGGGTTCAAGACCGCGACCTTCGCCGATGGCATTGACGAGATCAAGGATCTGAACCCCGGTATGATGCTGGAAGGCACGGTCACGAATGTCGCGGCGTTTGGCGCTTTCGTGGATATCGGCGTGCATCAGGACGGACTGGTCCATGTTTCGCAACTGGCAGATCGTTTTATCAAGGACCCGCACGAAGTGGTGAAAGCCGGCGATGTGGTCAAGGTGCGTGTGACGGAAGTGGACGTGCCGCGCAAGCGCATCGGCCTCACCATGCGCAAGGACGGCGGCGAAGCACCTGCACGCATCACCGCCCCTCACGATCAGCGACCGGCGAAGAACTTTACCCCGCCGCGCAAGCAGGAACAGCCCTCGACCGGCGGTTTCGGCGCGGCGTTGCTGGAAGCCATGAAGAAAAAGTAACTAGATTTTATTGCCGATGGGAAAGCCGGTGGGGATTTTACGCACCGGCATCTCGTCGGCCGGGATAATCCAGCCATCGCGGATGGCGACACGCACCTCGTCGCCTTCTTGCAATCGCACACAATCGCGCAACTCGAAATGCAGGTGAATATCGGGTTTTGCGAGCGGCGCGGCTTCAATGCGCGAGCCGCCGCCGCGATAGACCGAGCGTTTGACCCGAACTCGAATACCGCCCGTTTCGGTCAATTGCAGATCCCCCGCCCTGACACAGAGTCTTGCATTGGCACGTGGCATTTCGATGCCCGTGCAACGCACCTCGGCGCGACTGCCCAGCACCAGCGCCTCGCACGACCCACCTTCGGCAAAGGACAGCACTTCGGCAGGCAGCACCATGCCATGCGCGATGAAGGATGCCACCATTTCGCTTGCCGGCTCCTCGTAAAGCCTGCGTGGTGTATCAAACTGCTGTAACCGTCCGTGATCGAGCACGGCGATACGGTCGGCCAGCGCCATGGCTTCCGCTTGATCATGGGTGATATAGATGATCGTCGTGCCGGTGCGCTTGTGAAAAGCGGCGAACTCGTTTTCCATCGAGGCGCGCAGATGCACATCGAGATTGGCGAGCGGCTCATCAAACAGCACCAGCGAGGGCGCAGCCACCAGACAGCGGGCAAGCGCCACGCGCTGGCGCTGCCCGCCCGACAGGTTGGCAGGGCGGCGGTCGCCAAATCCGTCAAGATCGACCAGCGCCAGCGCGTCACGCACGCGCGCGTTGCGTTCGGCTTTCGCAACCTTTGCCACGCGCAGGCTGTAGCCGACATTTTCCGCAACCGTCATATGCGGCCAGAGAGCATAGTTCTGGAAGACGATACCGACCTGACGCTTTTCCGGCGGCACATTGCCATCCGCATGGGAAACGCGGACGTCACCGATATGGATTTCGCCGCCATCCACGTCCTCGAAACCGGCAATCATGCGTAAAAGCGTGGTCTTGCCGCAGCCGGAAGGGCCAAGAATTGCAACGAATTCGCCGTCCTTCACGTCCAGCGACACATCCGACAGGGCCTGAAAGCCGTTGAAATTTTTGGAAACGCCATCGATTTTCAGTCGCGCCATGGCAGCACTCCATTGGGAAGACGCCGCGCGAACAGGTTGGTCGCCAGCATCAGCATGAACGTCACCGCGACAGCCAGAATGGATATGGCCGCCGCATAGGCGGAATCCCCCGCCTGCTCAAACGAAAACATCACCACGCCCAGCGTTTCCGAACCCGACGCCCATAAAAGCGCCGAAACCGTCAACTCGCAGAAAGCGGTCATGAAGATAAGTACGCCGCCCGCAAGCGTCGCCGGTGCGACGAGAGGGAATATAATGTTGCGCAGGCGATAGAAAAGCCCCGCCCCGGCAATCCGCGCCGCCTCTTCCAGAGCACGGTCGATCTGGTGAAGACCCGCCACGGTGGGACGCAAGGCCAGCACGAAGAAACGCGCCAGATAGGCAAATAGGATGATCCAGAGGGTATTGTAGAGACTGACGTCGATGACGGGCAACGGTTTGAGAAACATCAGCAGACAGGCGATGGCCAGCACCACACCGGGCAGCGCATAAGGCATTTCGGCGGCAAAATTCAAGACCGGCGTCCAGCGCCGCTTGCGCCATGCCAGCATATAGGCAAGCGGCACCGCCAGCAGCACCGCAAACAGCGCGGCAAGCAGCGATAAAACGATGCTGTTGACGAAGGCGCGCGCCGCGCCCGCATGTTCCATGGCCACGAAACGGAAATTTTCCAATGTCACGCTTGTCCATGTCAGCGGCACGCCATAGGCGGGAACCAGCGCCGAAAGCATGAGCCCGATCAAGGGCAGGAACAGCACGATTGCGATCGTCAGCCATGCGATGATTTCCGCAACGATACGCCAGCGCCCAAGCGTGAAGGGAGCGGCAGACAGGGATGCGGAGACAATGCGGAAATCGCGCCTGCGCGCCGCATGGTCCTGCGCGGCGATGCCTGCAATAGCAATGAGGCCAATCAGCACTGACAGGACCGCAACGCTGGAAAGAACCGAGACACCGCCACCGGCAAGACGCTGATAGATCAGAGTGGGCAACACGAGATAATTCGCCGGAATACCAAGAAAAGCCGGGATACCGAAATTGCCGACGCAGGACACGAAAGCCAGCGCCGCCGCACCGATAATCGATGGTGTCATCAGTGGCAGGATGATGGTGCGTAACACCGTAAACTTGCTGGCGCCTGCACTCAAGCCCGCCTCAACCAGCTCCCGCGGCAGCTTGCGCAGGCCCGCCCGCACGATCAGGAAAACCAGCGGCGCATATTGTACGCCCAGAAGCAGGATGATGCCCCAGACCGAATAGAGCGGATTGCGGCTACCGAGTGGCGGCGCCATACCGATGAGCTTTAGCAACTGGCTCGACGGGCCGAACAGTTGCAGCCATGCCAGCGCCGTGACCTGCGGCGCAATCAGCAAGGGCGTGACATAGAAAAGCACGAAAACATTGCGCCCACGCATATTGGTCAGGCCGACAAGAAGTGCTGCCATAATACCGAAAACCAGCGCCAGCATGGTGCCGCCGATGCCTATCTGCAAGGAATGCCATGTGGCAACCCATGTCGAGCGGCTAGCCAGTGTCTCGACGAGCACGGAAGTCGACAACCGGCCCTGCGGCGCGATCAGTTCAAGCAGCAGCCGCAACATGGGCAGCAGCGACAGCACGCCGACGATCAGGGCTACACCAGCAATCAGGGCCGCATCGCGGCCCTGAATATCTTTCAATATACGCATCAAGCCATTTTATCCGCCGAATAGTTCCGAGAACTGCTTCTTGTCGGCATCGGTTTGTTGCAGGACTTTCTGCGTGTCAATACTCATGATCCTGATCTTAATACCCTCCGGCAACCAGGCCGGACGACCGACACTATCCTTGGCGGGCAGATAGCCCTGATTGAGCGCCAGTTTCTGGCCATCATCGGACAGGATAAAATCGACAAACCTCTTCGCGCCTTCGACATTCTTGGCGCTCGCCATGATGGCGACCGGCTCGGTCACCGCAGGCACACCTTCCGACGGGAACACGAATTCCACCGGCTAGCCTTTGGCCTTGGCATTGAGCGCCATGAAATCCACGAGAATGCCATAAGGCTTTTCACCGCTGGCAACCGCTTTCAGCACCGCCCCATTGCCCTTCACGCTGGCCAGTTCATTGTCCTTGAGCGCCTTGAAATAGTCCCAGCCAAGCGCCTTATCGAGCGCAAAGCCGCTCAGGAGATAGGCGGCGGCACCCGAATAAAGCGGGCTTGGCATGACCACCTGCCCCTTATAATCCGCTTTGGCGAGATCAGCCCAATGTTCCGGTTTCTGTGCGGCAGCCGTGTTGTAAGCAATACCGGTGGTGATCAACTTGGAGCCGAAATAGGTCTTATCGGCGTCATAAGCATCCTTTGCAAAACCCTCGACCCCGGCTTCGGGATAGGCCAGCAGGCGCTTGTCTTTTTTCAGGCCTTCCATGGTTACCGCATCCGCAATCAGCAGCACATCGGGCTGCGGCGCGCCTGCGGCAAATTCAGTGGCAAGCTTTGTCAGCAGCTCACTGGTGCCGGAGCGGAAAATCTGCACATCCGTCTCGGGATTGGCCTTGCGAAAGGCCTCGACAGTCTTCGCCGCATCGGCCTCCGGCTGCGATGTATAAAGTGTGAGCGTATCGGCCTGCGCCACGGCAATGGACAGCGCGAGAAGGGCTGGGGCGACAGCCACCCGTTTCAGCATCTTGTTCATGGGATTGTCTCCTCGGACCTGCATATAATGTTCGCCGCTGTGACCAGCTATGCCAGAGCGTCCCTGCTGCATGCGAAGCGACAATGTGCAGATAATGTCATGGCGATAAGCACGATCATTTCCGTTCATGGTGCACCTGTCAAATATCCTGTTATCTGGCGAAAAGACAAAAGCCATCCGCATTTCCCGACATGGGTTTTGCGGATGGCAATAGAGCAATTGCACTGCGGTTTTATGACAGCAAGTTAACTCCCGGGCTCAAAATCCTAAATGACGATTTCAGCAACATGCGCAATCTGCGCGCCTGCTTCATAATAGGCTTCACGAAGCCACCGGAAATTCTGAACCGTCGGATCGCTGACCGGCAAAGGCAGATCGTCTTCTGCAATTTCGCCCGCAACAAGACCTGCAAGCCATTTGCCAAAGACCGTTCCCGGCGCAATGCCACGCCCGTTATAGCCGGAAAAACCGACCACATTGCGCGCAAGACGATGGAATTTCGGCAGACTGTCATCGGTCATGCCGATCTTGCCATACCATTCCGCCTCAAATGCCACCTCGCCAATTTGTGGAAACAGCCGCTTCAACGACTTCTTCGCCCATGCCTTATGCACTGCCGCACCGCTATTGCGCAGCGCGCCGACACTGCCGAAGACCAGCCGACCCTGTTGGTCAAAGCGGAAGGAGGAAAGCACCTCCTTGGTATCCCATACACCCTGCCGCTCCGGCAGGATGCTCTTGCGCAGATTGTCCGAAAGCGGCTTTGTCGCCATGTTGAAATAAGGCAGATGCACCAGCTCGGCACGCACTTCATGCCATGGCGCATTGGTATAGGCATTGGTGGCAACCACGACCCAATCAGCCTTGACCGCGCCGTTGGCTGTTTTCACCACCCATTTGCCATTGATCTCTTCGGCACCGATCACTGGACTGTTCGTGAAGATTTCTGCCCCCGCAGCAATGGCAGCGTACGCAAGCCCACGCACATAGGCGAGCGGCTGGATAGTGCCCGCCCGCAAATCAAGCAGCGACCCCGCATAGGCCTTGCTGCCGACCTTGGCTTCGGTTTCTTTCGCATCGAGCAGCTTTACATTGGCACCGCGCCGCGCCCATTGTTCATAACGGCCTTCCAGTTCCTTGAAACCTTTGTCGCCCACCGCACAATGCAGCGTCCCCTGCTTCTCGACCTCACAAGCGATCTTGTGCTTTTCGATCAGCTCAAAAACCAGTTTGGGCGCATTGCCGAGCACATCGAGCAGGCGATCGCCATATTTTGCGCCGAGAACGCCCGGCAGATCGTCGGGCATGACCCACATGCCCGCATTGACCAGACCGACATTGCGACCCGAACCACCATAGCCGATCTCGATGCCTTCCAGCACAACCACCTTGACGCCTTTTTCCGCCAGATGAAGCGCCGTTGAAAGCCACGTGAAGCCACCGCCCACAATCACCACATCCGCTCTCATTTCACCACTGAGCGCGACGGTTGCGGGGGCAGAAGGCGCGGTCTTTTCCCAAAGGCCGTGAGAACGTGGATCGTTTAGCATGGGCAATCACTTCTTAAAGCATGTCTCCCAAAATTGGGTATCGGTTTTGGGAAACATGCGTAAAAATAGAACTGAAAGCGGATTTACCGCCATGCCTATTTCACGCCGCACCCATCACAAGAACAGCGTTATTTACGCAACAAATCATGCCTGTTGGGAATGAACGAGCTGCGAATAATCCCTGTCGCCAACCTGCCCGCCAATCCATTGGCAGAAAAGCTGCGTCAGCGGATTTTCGCCTTTGCCTTCCGGAACGACCAGATAATAATCATTTTCGGTCCGCATGGGTTTGTCGAACAACAGCACCAGTTCACCGGAATGCAACTCCTGCTCGATGAGATAGAGTGGTAACAGCGCCACGCCAAGACCGGCAAGGGCTGCCCCGATCACCATGGAAAACTGATCGAAACGATGGCCGCGATAGGCCGATTTGCCCTCCAGACCGCAATTTTCAAACCATTGCGCCCACATTTTGGGGCGCGTTGCCAGATGCATCAGGGCCTGCTGTTCCAGATCTTCCGGTGTCGCCAGAATACGGTTTTTGAGGAAAGCCGGACTTGCCACAGGCACCACCGTCTCGCTGCACAGATAGGTGCAGCTGGCATGCGCCCAGACCGGCTGGCCATAATGAATGGCAAGATCGAAAGGCTGTTCCTCAAAGTCAAAGACGCCCGAACGTGACGCAATATTGAGCGCAATATCGGGATGGATCGTCACGAAATCGGGGATTCGCGGCATCAGCCAGCGCATGCCGAATGTCGGAAGCGTGGCAACGCTCAAAGACGCGGAGGATTGTGCGGACGCCATGGCGCGCAGCATGGTATCCTCGGTCTTATGCAAAAGACGGCGTACTTCGGGCAGAAAATTCCGCCCGGCATCGGAGAGCAGGATTCGCTGGCGGATACGCTCGAACAAAAGCACGCCCAGCTGGTTTTCAAGGTCCTTGATCTGACGGCTGATGGCGCTCTGGGTGAGGTTCAATTCCTGTGCGGCCTGCGTAAAACTGCCATGGCGTGCGGCACATTCAAAAGCTTGCAGCGTGGAAATATCCGGGATCAGTCTTCTGCTCAGCTTCATTCCGTTCTCGCATAAACATAGTTGCGTTCGTAACGACCATAGCCGCAAAGCAAGTGATATGATACGTTTTCATCATAAACTCGTCCTGTTTTCACAAAAGCAATCCAATCCCGGAAAGACGCAATGAATAGTGTTCACAAAAAAATCGACGTGAAAAAAGAAACAGCTGAACTGCTGTCCAGGCTTGGCGTCGATGCATCTTCCTACACATCGGGCGATCTTGCGGGTTTCAGCCCGGTTTCCGGCGAACAGATCGCTTCGATCAAAACCCATAGCAAGGATGATGCCACAAAGATCCTCGAAAGCGCCCATGATGCATTCCTGCAATGGCGCAGTGTTCCCGCCCCCAAGCGCGGAGAACTGATCCACCTGCTGGGTGAGGAACTGCGCGCTTCCAAGGATAATCTTGGTCGCCTCGTCTCGATTGAAGCTGGTAAAATCCCGTCGGAAGGCTTGGGCGAAGTGCAGGAAATGATCGATATCTGCGATTTCGCGGTCGGTCTTTCGCGCCAGCTCTATGGCCTGACCATCGCAACCGAACGCGCAGGCCATCGCATGATGGAAACATGGCACCCGCTCGGTGTGGTGGGCGTCATTTCGGCCTTCAACTTCCCCGTGGCCGTCTGGTCGTGGAATGCGGCACTGGCAATCGTCTGCGGCAATGCGGTGGTGTGGAAGCCGTCTGAAAAAACGCTTCTGACCGCGCTTGCCTGCGATGCGATTTTCAAGCGCGCCTTGAAGCGCTTTGGCGATGCACCGGAAGGCGTGTCGCAATTGCTGCTCGGAAACCGTGAAGTCGGTGAGGTTCTGGTCGACAGCCCAAGAGTCCCTGTGGTCTCCGCCACCGGCTCCACCCGCATGGGCCGCGAAGTCGGGCCACGCCTTGCCAAGCGTTTTGCCCGCGCCATTCTTGAACTCGGGGGCAACAATGCCGGTATCGTCTGCCCATCCGCCGATCTCGACATGGCGCTACGCGCCATTGCCTTTGGGGCCATGGGAACGGCCGGGCAACGCTGCACCACGCTGCGCCGCCTGTTCGTGCATGAGAGCGTCTATGACGCCTTGGTACCGCGCCTGCAAAAAGCCTATGCCAGCGTTTCGGTCGGATCCCCCCTGGAAACAAGCGCTCTTGTTGGCCCGCTGATCGACAAGGTGGCTTTCAACAATATGCAAAAAGCGCTGAAAGATGCGGCAGCCCATGGCGGCAAGGTGCAGGGTGGCGAGCGCATCGATACAGGCTCTGAAAACGCCTATTATGTGCGCCCGGCCATTGTCGAAATGCCGAAACAGCAAGGTCCGGTGCTGGAAGAAACCTTTGCGCCAATTCTCTATGTGATGAAATATTCCGATTTCGATACTGTTCTGGCTGAACATAATGCGGTCGGCGCGGGCCTGTCGTCTTCGATTTTCACGCTCAATTTGCAAGAAGCCGAACGTTTTCTTTCGGTGGAAGGGTCTGACTGTGGCATCGCCAATGTCAATATCGGTACGTCGGGTGCTGAAATCGGCGGCGCATTCGGCGGAGAGAAGGAAACCGGCGGTGGCCGTGAATCGGGTTCGGATGCGTGGAAGGGCTATATGCGCCGCACCACCAACACCATCAATTATTCCAAAGCGCTGCCACTGGCACAGGGCGTTTCCTTCGACATTGATTGATCGTAACGCCTTCCAACAAAACCCCGCTTCTGGCGGGGTTTTTATTGTTCAACAATGGCGATTAGCGAGATTGTGGGTATGGCGTGCCGAAAATCGTGGCTTTTGAGAACCGGCGCGCAGCGTACTTGAGTACGTGAGCACCGGAAGCGCAAAAAGACGCGATTTGCAGGCCGTCAGAGCCGGAACCTCCTATCCCATGCGTTCGGATGCAAACGATCCGGGAGAAGCCGGGAAGACGACGGTGCGATTGCCGTTCATGAAGGAACGGTGATGAATATGCGCGTGGACGGCGCGGGCTAGCACCTGTGCCTCGACATCGCGACCGATGGAAACATAATCGGCAGCACTTTGCGCATGGGTCACACGTGCTACATCCTGCTCGATGATCGGACCTTCATCAAGATCAGCCGTCACATAATGCGCCGTCGCACCGATCAGCTTCACACCGCGCTCATAGGCCTG
>JAATGD010000275.1 GCA_015654965.1 Hyphomicrobiales bacterium | reverse complement strand
TCGACGACGACTGCAACCAGACCGGCCAGATGCTTTCGGCACTTCTGAATTGGAGTCAGGCGACATTCGCATCCAAGGTGGAGCTGGGTGACGGTTCGGCCAAGGTGACGCGTGAAGTCGATGGTGGTTTGCAGACCATCGATGTCAAGCTCCCAGCCATCGTGACGGTCGATCTTCGTCTCAACCAGCCGCGTTATGCTTCACTCCCCAACATCATGAAGGCCAAGAAAAAGCCGCTCGATGAAAAATCGCCCGCCGATTTCGGCGCCGATATCGCGCCGCGCCTCAAGGTTTTGAAGACCGAGGAACCGGGGGGCCGCAAGGCGGGTGTTAAGGTTGGCTCTGTCACGGAACTGGTCGAGAAGCTCAAGGCCGACGGCGTTTTGTAAGAAATCGGAAAGGACAAACACATGGCTATTCTTCTTGTTGCCGAACATGACAATGCAAGCCTTTCCGACCAGACGGCCAAGGCGCTGACCGCAGCCGCCCAGATTGGTGGCGATGTCGATATCCTCGTTGCAGGCAAGGGCGCAAAGGCTGCTGCCGATGCTGCCGCAAAGCTTTCTGGCGTTCGCAAGGTCCTGCTTGCCGAGAGCGATGCGTTGGAAAATCGCCTTGCCGAACCGGTGGCAGCTCTCATCGTGGAACTCGCAGGCAATTACGACACCATCATCGCACCGGCCACCACTGGGGCGAAGAATGTGCTGCCACGCGTGGCAGCCCTTCTCGATGTGATGCAATTGTCTGAAATCATGGAAGTGGTCTCGAGCGACACGTTCAAACGCCCGATCTATGCCGGCAATGCCATCCAGACCGTGCAATCGACGGATGCCAAGAAGGTCATCACCGTTCGTACGGCTTCGTTCTCTGTGACGGCTGAAGGCGGCTCGGCTTCGGTCGAAACCGTCAATGCGGCTGCCGATCCTGCGCTTTCGAGCTTTGTCGAGAATGCGCTTTCGGGTGGGGATCGCCCGGAACTGACCTCTGCAAAGATCATCATTTCGGGCGGACGTGCGCTCGGCTCGTCTGAAAAGTTTCAGGAAGTCATTCTTCCGGTGGCCGACAAGCTTGGTGCGGCCGTTGGTGCATCGCGCGCAGCCGTCGATGCGGGCTATGCGCCCAATGACTGGCAGGTTGGACAGACCGGCAAGGTGGTTGCGCCCGAGCTTTATATCGCCGCCGGTATTTCGGGTGCGATCCAGCACCTTGCAGGCATGAAGGACAGCCGCATTATCGTCGCCATCAACAAGGACGAGGAAGCGCCGATCTTCCAGGTCGCCGATTATGGCATCGTGGGTGACCTCTTCACCATCCTGCCGGAGCTGGAAAAGGCTCTCTGATGATCGATAAGGCGGCGAAAATGCTTTGTCGCCTGCGATTCTGGAACCCGCGTCTGTCGAGGCTTTCTGGTCCTTGATGGGGGCGGGTTCTTTTCTGCCCTGTTCAAAGCGGCTCTATCGGTCTTTAATAACGTAGGGCGCAAAATATGGATTGCATTTTTCATAGGCAATCGATCATCTGGGCGATAAAGTTTTAGTCACGCAGAATGAAAATCTTCTGAATGCGCTGTTGATGGATGAAGGAGTGACAACTGTGGCAATCAAGACAGTGGGTGTAGTCGGTGCAGGCCAGATGGGCAGTGGCATTGCGCATGTCTGCGCTCTGGCAGGCTATAAGGTGCTTCTGCATGATGCGGCATCAGACCGGCTGGAAAAAAGCATTGCCACGATCAACGGCAATATGGCGCGTCAGGTGGCTTCCGGAAAATTGCAGGAAAGCGAGCGCGAAGCTGCGATGAAGCTGATTGCCGCAGCTCCTTCCATGGAAGAGCTGGCCGGGGTCGATCTGGCAATCGAGGCTGCGACCGAAGATGAAACCGTCAAGCGGAAGATTTTCGCGCAGCTTTGCCCGATCCTCAATCCTGAAGCAATTTTGGCGACCAACACGTCTTCCATCTCCATCACGAGGCTTGCTTCGACTACGGACCGCCCGGAACGTTTCATCGGTATTCACTTCATGAACCCGGTGCCGGTGATGAAGCTTGTCGAGCTGGTGCGCGGCATCGCCACCGAGGATTCGACGTTCGAGGCGGCCAAAGCCTAGGTCAGGAAGCTCGACAAGACCATCACGGGCTCCGAGGACTTCCCCGCCTACATCGTCAACCGCATTCTCATGCCTATGATCAACGAGGC
>JAATGD010000140.1 GCA_015654965.1 Hyphomicrobiales bacterium | reverse complement strand
CCGCAGGAAATCGACGACATCATGGCGCTCGCCATCCGCGTCAACGACTTCCTCACCGGCCTGTTCCTCGGCATCGGCATCCAGCTTGTCGATTTCAAGATCGAGTGCGGCCGTCTGTTCGAGGGCGACATGATGCGCGTCGTCGTCGCCGACGAGATTTCGCCCGACTCGGCGCGTCTGTGGGATGTCGCCAGCAATGACAAGCTCGACAAGGACCGTTTCCGCCGCGATATGGGCGGTCTGGTCGAGGCCTATCAGGAAGTGGCCCGTCGCCTCGGCATCATGAACGAGAACGACACGCCCCGTCCTTCCGGCCCGACGCTGGTCAAGTAACATCATCTGCACAGCCCGGAACCCTTCCGGGCTGTTTCACTCCTATTGCAAAACAGGCAGGAACTACCACAGTGATCAAGGCACGCGTCACCGTAACATTGAAAAACGGCGTTCTCGACCCGCAGGGCAAGGCCATTGTCGGCGCGCTCGGCAGCCTCGGTTTCGGCGGCGTCAATTCCGCCCGCCAGGGCAAGGTTTTCGATCTGGAGCTGGAAGGCACGGACAAGGCCAAGGCCGAAGCAGAGATCAAGGCCATGTGCGAAAAGCTGCTCGCCAATACGGTGATCGAAGATTACGCCATCGCCATTGGCTGACGCGCAAATTTTTCGCGAAAGGATCGGACACGCCATGAAATCCGCCGTCATTCTCCTTCCCGGCCTCAACCGCGACCGCGACATGATCGCGGCACTGACCAAGATCACCGGTCAGGCCCCCGTGACCGTCTGGCAGACCGACACATCGATCCCCGACGATATCGACCTGATCCTCATTCCCGGCGGCTTTTCCTATGGCGATTACCTGCGCTGCGGCGCGATTGCCGCGCGCATGCCGGTCATGCAGGCGGTGCGTGAGAAGGCCGACAAGGGCGTCATGGTCATGGGCGTGTGCAACGGTTTCCAGATCCTGCTCGAAGCGGGTCTTCTCCCCGGCGCATTGATGCGCAACGCATCGCTCAAATTCGTCTGCCGCGAGATCAAGCTCGAAGTCAGCAATGCCAATACCGCCTTTACCCGCGGCTATGCGCAAAACCAGATCATCCGCTGCCCTGTCGCCCATCATGACGGCAATTACTTTGCCGATGCCGACACCCTGAAGCGCATCGAGGGCGAAGGTCAGGTGGTGTTCCGCTATGCGCAAGACACCAATCCCAACGGCTCGATCAACGATATTGCCGGCATCGTCAATGCGCGCGGCAATGTGCTTGGCATGATGCCGCATCCTGAAAACCTGATCGAAGCCGCCCATGGCGGTGATGACGGGCGCGCACTCTTTGCAGGCGCTTTGGGCATTGCAGCCTGATTATCGCAAATTCTGATCAAATCCGGCCCTCGTATTCCGATACGAGGGCTTTTTTGTTTGGCCTTTAAAATCGGCTGGCACCCTTCATGGTTTCATGGCAGCTTCCCTGTCGGGATATCCGTTGCAATCGAATCGGAGATGGAAACAGGGAGCGATCAACATGCAGCTTTATTCACGGCCTCTCTCGCCTTACTGCGCGGCTGTGCGCAGCGTTCTCTATCTCAAGGACCTGCCGTTCAAGACCATCACCCAGCCTTACCCCACGCCTGCCGATTTTGGCGCGATAGCCCCCTTAAAGCGTATTCCTGTGCTCATAACCTCATCGGGCGAGACGCTGTTCGAGGCCGTTGTCATTAACGAATATCTGGAAGATCATTTTCCTGAAATCTCGCTTTTGCCGGGCACTCCCCGCGAACGGGCACTTATCCGGCTTCTTGCACGCATTACGGAAGAAGATGTACTGAGGGAAACAATGCGATTGTTCATCCTTCTTGGCAGACCTGAACGCGACACGGCCACCATCGAAAGACTGTTTAAAAAACAGCTTACCGGATTGAAATTTGTCGAATCGCGCCTGTCGGACAAGAACGACTACACGCTGGGAAATGTCCCGACCTTTGCAGATGCGTGGCTTTTGCCGGTGCGCTTTCTGATGGAACCGTTCAAGAAACTTTCAGGACGCACAGATTTGCTGGACGAATTTCCAAAATTTGACACCTATGCCGCAAAAGCGCCGCAACATCCGGCTCTTGAGCGCGTATGGCACGAGATGAGCGACGGGCTCAAATCCTTCATGCCACATCTTGCCTGATATCCCCTCAACGACCTGCCTCAAGCGGAGCCTCTCCTTGTCCCACAAGACCATTGCCGCCCTGACCCTGCTTGCGCTTGCTGCCGGCTGCACGCCCAAACCGACGCCCGCCCCGACCATAACAGACCCCAACAGGCGGGCGCTGCCGACCATGGAGCGCATTGCGCTCGCCGCCAATCGCTGCTGGTTCAAATCAAAAGACAAGGATTTCAAGGGCTATTCGCTGGCGCCCGAACTCAATTCCTATAGCGGACGCCCGCGCATTCTGGTGGTCCCGGCACGCAATCCCGGTGCACGCCCGCTGCTGGTGGTGCAGGCGGAAGGCAATCCGGCCCGCGTTGAAACTTTCGGCCCGATGATGCAGCAAAGCCATGGCGCGCGCATTGCAAACGACGTCAATCGCTGGATTTCGGGTCAGAGCGCGTGTAACTGATCTTTTCAGCGAAAGTGGAAGCGCACCTTTCGCGCTTCCTTTTCAGCCTCGGCCCGCCTCACACCGATATCGCGCAATTGCTCTTCCGTCAGCTCCAGCAAGGCGAGACGGCTACGGCGCAACGTGATGCGCCATTCCAGCCAGCCAATCAACCTGCGCAGCGGATTCCTGTGTGAATCTGCCCGCACCGACAGGGCCAGATGCGCGTGCAGGGTTTGCGGCAGATCATCCGCACGATCCGCGCCGGGCATTGGCGAAATTGTATCTATTGTATCGATTTCCTGCCTGAAATAGAACATATCGCGGTCCATCCCTGTCATATCAGCATTTTATGATCAGTATTTTATGGCCACTCATGCAGCCTTCCATCACTTGACAGAACATATACATTGACAATTGATCGATACAATTTATAACTTGTCACCATGACAAATTGGCTTCCCGACCTGACCGGCAAATCCGGCCCGATTTATCTGCAACTGGCCGATGCCATTGAGGCCGCCATAGACAGTGGCGCCTTGCCAGCCGGACAAAAACTGCCGCCACAGCGCAATCTGGCTTTCGATCTGAAGGTGACAATCGGCACAATCGGACGCGCCTATGCGCTGGCGCATGAGCGGGGGCTGGTCAGCGGCGAGGTCGGGCGCGGCACCTATGTTCTCAATTTGCACGAACGCAAGAAAGCCTCTCCCGCCTATTCCAGCGATGGCATT
>JAATGD010000369.1 GCA_015654965.1 Hyphomicrobiales bacterium | reverse complement strand
CACGCGCAAGCGCGGCGATGTGATGGCTACGGTTCTTAAAGAATACCCTGAAGTGAAAGTGCTCGCGGAGCACAATGTCGATTATACTGCTTTCTTTGAAGATACGGCCAGCACTATGCAGGATTATGCTTCGCGCTTTGGCGAAGACATCGATGCGGTCTGGGCGCCTTGGGATGAGCCAGCACAAGCGGCAATCAATGCTCTCAATGCCGCTGGTTTGAAAAAGGTCAAGGTCATCGGCATTGATGGTAATCCAGAAGCGATTGAGGAAGTCTGCAAGCCTGACAGTCTTATGATCGCAACGGTTTCGCAGCCATTTGAAAAGATGGGTGCCCAGACCGGCGAATGGATCGAGAGTGTTGTGGTCAAGAAGGAAGATGCAGCCAAGGTCATTCCGTCGAAGACCGTTTATCTCGATGCGCCGCTCGTCACCAAACAGAATTGCAAGGACTTCCTCCTGAAGAAGTAGGCAAGCCTCCAAAGTTGCCTGCATCTGGCCGGAGCGCGAGGTTCCGTGTTCCGGCCCATTCAGAGTTTATTAAATTCATGGGAGTTCTCCGATGGCGGTTAGACTATCGCAGATCGTTATGTCCTATCCCGGAACGCTGGCGCTGGATCAGGTAAGCGCCGAGTTCCGGTTTGATGAGGTGCATGGACTGATCGGAGAAAACGGAGCTGGAAAGACTACTTTGGTCAGCATTCTCGGCGGCAGCAAAAGTCCGACTTCCGGAACAATCACCATCGATGGTACGGAGATAAAGCTTTCAAGTGCCGGTGATGCGCTGCGCAAGGGTATCGCGCATGTGTCGCAGGAAGGCAGTCTCGTTCCCGGATTGACGGGCGCGCAGAATATTCTGCTTGGAGATGAGCCGCGCATGGGGCTTGGTGTCATTGACAAGTATAGACTGCTGTCGCGGGCCGATGACTTGCTCAGGCGCTGGTTTCCGCAAGTTTCCATCGATCTCGACCAGCAGGTCGACATGCTGCCGATGGCAGATCAGAAGATCATCGAAATTGTCCGCGCTTTGCGTGGCGATGTCCGGCTGCTCATTCTGGATGAACCCACGGCGACTTTGCCCGCCCGTGAAAAAGAAAGTCTTTGGGAGATCATCAAGACCCTGCCGCAGCAGGGGGTCGGTATTGTTTTGATCAGCCATTTCCTTTCTGAAATCAAGGCACTGAGCGATAGAATTACAGTTCTTCGCGATGGTCGTCACATTGCAACGCTTCAGGCGGCGGAAGCGAGCGAAGCCGGATTGATCGATCTGATGCTGCAACGCTCGGGTGGCAAGACGGCAATGGGGCAAGAGATAAGCCAAACCCGCAGTCTCGGTCCTGTGGTACTGGAAGTCAGCGACTGGCATGCGGGCGGTATCGCAGTTGATCGTTTTTCCATCCGTGCGGGTGAGATTGTTGGCCTCATCGGTTTGACCGGTGCCGGTCATTTTGGCTTTGCCCGATCGCTTTATGCGGCGAGTGGCGTCACAAGCGGCACCTGTCGTTTTCAGGGCGAAACGATTGCCAGGATCGATGCGCGCACCATGCAGAAAAAGGGGGTTGCTCTGGTTCCCGATCACCGCATGGAATATTCGCTGATCGGCGATTGGGATGTGCGTGAAAACCTTGCCATGGTGCATCCGTCATTTGCGGGTCTGGGCGGCACAGGCATTCTGTCAATGCGCCGGGAAGCACAGGAAGCCGACCGCACCATGCAACTTCTCAACGTGAAAGCGCATTCGCGCAATCAGTTCGTGAAGGATCTGAGCGGTGGCAACAAGCAGAAGGTTTCTATCGGCAAGTGGCTTTACGGCGCAGACGATCACTACCGGTTGATGATTTTCATCGAACCGACCGAAGGTGTCGATATCGGCGCCAAGCGTGAAATTCACGCGCAGATGCGCAGGCTTGCCGATAAAGGCGCGGCCATTCTGGTCACTTCGTCCGACCTTCTGGAAATTGCCGACGTGGCAGACCGCGTCATCCCCTTTGTGAATGGCTCTCCGGGCGCGGAAATTCCGCGTGAGGCCTTTTCCGAAGCGAAGTTCATTGCCGCAATGGCAGGAGTCATCCAATGAATACACAGAACCCCGTCGTTGCCCCGCAATCGTCGCGTCATGCGCAGAGTTTTGGCAAGAAGCTCAAGGGCGAATGGCTGCTCAAATATTCCACCCTCTTCGTGTTGCTACTGCTGTTTGCGGGCTTTTCGTTAACCGTGGACCGCTTTCTGACAGCCAATAATCTGCTCAACATTCTCCAGCAGATCGCCATGCTCACCATCGTCGGCGCTGGTCTGACCTTCGGCTTTGCAGCGCGCGAAATGGACCTTTCGGTCGGCTATATGGTCGGCATGGCGGGCATATTGGTGCCGTTGCTGCTGGTTGCGGGTACGCCTTTGCCATTGGCGTTGCTCGCTGGATTGGGGGCAGGGTTTGTCGTGGGGGCCGTCAACGCGGCGCTTGTCACCCTCGTCGGCGTGCCTTCGTTGATTGCAACGCTTGCTGTCGGATCCATTCTTTATGGCATCAACTTTCTGATGACCGGTGGACGGGCAATCTATGGTGGCCTTCCAGCCAGCTATCTCTGGCTTGGACAGGGACAGCTCTTCGGTATTCCCGTGCTTGCCTATGCGATGGTCATCGTTGTTTTCGTCGCCTGGTTCATCATGGAGCGCACCATCTTCGGCCGCTATATCTACGCAGTCGGCGGTAATCTCAAGGCTGCCGAACTTTCTGGCGTCAATGGCCGCTTCTATCGTGCGGCTGCCCTGATCGTCTGCTCGATCTTTGCAGCGGTTGCAGGGGCGCTTCTGGCGGCGCGTCTCGGCTCTGGCCAGCCCAATGCGGGTGAGCGCTATCTCCTCGACGGTCTTGCAACGGTTTTCATCGGCATGACCATGTTCCGCCCCGGCACGGCAACGGTTGCCGGGACTTTCTTCGGGGCGCTGTTTATCGGCGTCATCAATAACGGCCTCAATCTGATTGGCATGGACACTTACATCCAGAGCATCGTGAAGGGCCTCATCATTCTCGTCGCGGTCGCGGTTGTTTCGCGCACCACCAAACTAAAGCTCCTGTGAGGGCACTGAACCGGACATCATGAAAAATTTGCAACAGACAGGTCTGTCGGAGGCGCATATGCAAAATCCGAGTAATTCCAATCTTCTCGAACTCTATAGAACGATGCGTCGCATCCGCACTTTTGAAGAACGCGTCGGCGAACTCTTCGTACGCGGCCAGACGGCAGGCTCGATGCTTCACCTTTCCATTGGTGAAGAAGGCGCTGCCGCTGGTGTGTGTGCCGCCATGCAGCCGCAGGATACGTTCACAACCCATCATCGCGGCCATGGTATCTTTCTGGCACGTGGAGCGGATCCCCGGCAGATGATGGCTGAAATCGGCGGCAAGGAAACCGGCTATTG
>JAATGD010000121.1 GCA_015654965.1 Hyphomicrobiales bacterium | reverse complement strand
TGACGGAAGGCTTCGCTTTCGCTGCCATCCTCATTGGTGAAAATGTTCTGCCCCGTCTTTTTATCGACAACCGACTGGTGGATATGCATGGCCGATCCCGGCTGGCCCTGAATGGGCTTGGCCATGAAGGTCGCATACATGTCGTGCTTGAGCGCCGCCTCGCGGATGGTGCGCTTGAACATGAAAACCTGATCGGCCAGCTCGACCGGATCGCCGTGGCGCAGGTTGATTTCAAGCTGTGCCGCGCCCTCCTCATGGATCAGCGTGTCGATTTCCAGACCCTGACCTTCGGAGAAATGATAGATATCATCGATCAATTCGTCGAATTCATTGACGCCGGCGATCGAATAGCCCTGACCGCCGCCAATGGCGCGGCCTGACCGTCCGACCGGGGGGGTGAGCGGATAGTCGGGGTCGGGGTTTTTGCGCACCAGATAAAATTCGATTTCCGGCGCCACGACCGGCTTGAGGCCGCGCTTGTTATAGGCGGCGACGACGCGGCGCAGCACATTGCGCGGCGTGAATTCCACCGCGCGCCCGTCCTGATAGACCAGATCGCAGATCACCTGTGCGGTGGCGTCCGATTCCCATGGCACCGCCGAAAGGGTGGAAAGATCGGGCAGAAGCCGCAAATCGCCATCGTCTTCGGGGTAATGAAAACCATAGCCGTCTTCGGGATATTCGCCCGAAATCGTCGCCATGAAGACGGCGGAGGGGAGCGCCAGCGAGGTATTGGAGGTGAATTTTTTCGACGGCATCATCTTGCCGCGCGCAACCCCCGCCTGATCAGGGGTGATGCATTCTATGTCTTCGATCTCACGCCACGCGAGCCATTCGGTGGCCTGTTTCCAGTTTTTCACACCGCGCAGGGTTTTGACATAGCTCGGCGTCCGGCGACGCGGCGCTCGCGTAACCTTCTTCTCTGTCGTATCAGCAGACATCCATCACCAGAAATCGATTGCAATAGGCGCATGATAGCCCTGCTGCGGGCCGTTGACAAATGGGGGAGGCGGTTTTTACGACCGATGGGGCAGAAATTTTGCACGCGCTCTGGCAGAAGGCGCAAAGATGGGTGTATAGGCTCGGTTTCCTAGAGCGCCGTGCGTCCATCTGGACGTACAAAGGTCGCTCTAAGTTCTTGAATATACGCATCGTGCTTTCCAAAAATCGATTCCGATTTTTGGGCCGATGCTGTAGGCTTTGCGGTTTTCCTCCCATGATCGTTCGTCCCCGTCCTTCGCTCTGGCAGCTTTTCTTCATCCTGAAAGGCTCGGTCATCCCGCGCATATTGCCACGCATCTGTGCGGTGTTCTTATTGTCGCTTGCGGTGGTTTGCGCGCATCGGCTTTATCCGGGTCTGGTGCCGAGCTTCAATAATTCCACCGCCTTCGCACTTCTGGGCATCGCGCTTTCCGTCTTTCTCGGTTTTCGCAACAATGCCTGCTATGATCGCTGGTGGGAGGCGCGCAAGGTATGGGGCCAACTGATCTATATTGCCCGCAGTTTTGCACGCCAGACACTGATTCTCGAAGCCGTTCCGCAAGGCGGGCAGTCACGCCGGGCGCTTTTGCATTATGTCATCGCTTTCACGCAAAGTCTGGTGCCGCATTTGCGCGAGAGCAACGGCACCGAAAAGCGTGACCGCTGGTTGTCGGCGCAAGAACGCGCCAGCCTTTTAACGAGCCGCAATGCACCCGATTTCATCTTGCGCAGACTGGGCGGTTTGCTGGCGCAATTGCGCACTGATGTACATTTGCAGCCAATCGATTTCCAGACGCTGGATACGAGCATCACGCAGCTTGCCCAGGTGCAGGCGTCGAGCGAACGCCTGCGTTTTACGCCGGTTCCTTTCGGCTATACGCTGCTTTTACATCGCACGGCCTATCTGTTCTGTTTTTTCATCCCGTTCGGCTTCTCGGATATGCTGGGCTGGGGCACGCCTTTTGCAGCAGCCTTGATCGCCTATACGTTTTTCGGGCTGGATGCGCTTGGAGATGAGCTGGAAGAGCCGTTTGGAACGCTACCCAATGATCTGGCGATTGGTGCACTTGCAGATATGATCGAGATCAATCTGCGTGAGGCGCTGGGCGAAACGGACCTGCCCGAGCCGCCGCAGCCACAGGACTATCTCTTGATGTGAGTGCGTCAGCACATCGTTTGTAACCGCCAGATTCTCTGTGCCGGGCAGTTTGCTGAACAGGCGTGCGGCCAGATCGGCCACTTGTGGTGCAAGACCCGTAGTAGAAGCAATATCGTCTATTATTGTTTGAATGGTCATAAGCAATGGTCTTTGAAAAAATTTCTATTGCCTATAGTGGCGCAGTTTCTCAGGCCCGGCTACGGTCATAGGTTACAGGCGATTATGCTTGAAAAAGGAAAACTGTTGCCTGAAGGAGGGAATGACGGTTTCGACCTTTGTACGCGAGGGCTACCGATTCTGTTAAGACAGGACCGTTCCAGAAGGCTCATCTCCCGTTTCAGTCGCCCAAAACCTGACGGTCGTCGCCATCACGCGAGTGGACCAGCTCTTCCTTGATCTGGCGCAGAATGCGCACGGCACGGCTGCGATCCGCGTAGGCGACCATATTGGCGAGGATATCAATCGCGGCGAGATAGGCATAGCGCGTGGAGGTGGGGCGGAAGACGTTGTTGCCTTCCTGAAGGTCGATTGCGATGAGAACATCGCAGGCTTTTGCCAGAGGTGAATTGCTCTGCGTGATGACGATTGTCGGAATGGCTCGTTCTCGCAAAAGGTTGACGCAATGCAGGAGATCGGGATCGCGACCGGTGATCGACGAGCCGATGACCACCGTTCCGGGCAAGGCAGCAGACGAGAGCATGATGTTCATGTTGTGGTCGTTGGATGCGTGAATATGGCAGCCAAGCCGGAACAGGCGATTATGCAACTCATTGGCGATCATCGCCGAATTGCCGCTTGCCCCGAAGGCCTGAATGAAATTGGCTCCGCGCAGGAGATGAGCGGCTTTTGTGATTGCTTCAAGATCGAGTTGGCGATGCAATTGAAAAAGTGCGTTTTGCGCCTTGGTGACGATATCTTCGGCAACTTCTTCGACGCTGCTGGTCTGGGTTTCCGGTGTCAGATAGCGCAGGCCCACATAGGTGATCTTGGCCAGCTGTACCTTGAAGTCCGAATAACCCTGACAGCCGAGATGACGACAGAATCGTGTCACGGTTGGTGCGGAGATATCCACTTTCGCAGCGAGCTCACTGATGGAGGAATTGACCACGAAATCCACATTGTCGAGCACAAAAGCCGCCAGTTTTTTCTCAAGCCCGGAGAGCCTGCCGTCTTCGTCGCTGAGAGCATGAATAATATCCATAGGAGCGTAGGGTCCCTTCGATGCGGGCATGAATTCTGAAAAATAATTTCACATTTATGGAAAATGACTGCAATAGTGTCAACAGGAACGGCAGAAACATAGCTGTCAGGAAAATTATATACATGATTGCTCAGACAAGAGGTCCCCAATGACATTTCCCTGGCCCGAAGCTGGTCATCGCATCGACGAACTGCCAACACCCTTGCCCATCATCGATGAAGATCGGCTTGCCGCCAATATTATCCGTGCGCAGAGCTATATAGAACAGAGCGGAAAATCCTTCAGGCCGCATATCAAGACGCACAAGATTCCGGCCATCGCACGCCAGCAGATTGAAGCCGGTGCCAAAGGCATCAATTGTCAAAAAGTGAGCGAAGCAGAGGTTTTTGCGAAAGCCGGCTTTGACGATATTCTCATCACCTACAATATTCTGGGGCCAGCAAAGCTTGCGCGCTTGAAAGCGCTCAACGAGAAGATTGGGGCCTTGAAGGTCACGGCAGACAATGCGATCGTGGTGGCGGGCCTTGCCGGAATATTTGATGCGGCACGGCCATTATCCGTGCTTGTCGAGTGTGATACGGGCGGAAAACGTTGCGGTGTGCAGACCCCTGACGCGGCCGTTGCACTGGCGAAGCTCATTGCTGCACAAGCCGGATTGCGCTTTGCCGGTATCCTGACCTATCCAGCCATCGGCGGTGCCGAAAAGGTTGAACGTTTCATCGTCGAGACGATGGAAAAACTGCAAGCACAGGGGCTGGATTGCCCGATCAGATCCAATGGCGGATCCCCGGATCTCTATTGCGCGCATCTGGTGCCGTCTGCGACCGAGCATCGTGCGGGCACCTATGTCTATAATGATCGCAGCATGGTGCGCGCCGGACATTGCTCCACCGACGATCTTGCAATGCACATTCTGGCAACTGTTGTTTCGCGCCCAGCCGATGACCGCGCGGTACTCGATTGCGGTTCCAAGGCGCTGACATCCGATCTCTTGGGGTTTTCTGATTTTGGTGCCATCGAAGACTTTGAAGGCGCACGCATTGTCTCGCTTTCGGAGGAGCATGCCGTGGTTGATCTGAGCGAGTGCAAGCGCAATTTCCCCGCAATTGGTGCGATGGTTCGGGTCGTCCCCAATCATACCTGCGTGGTCAGCAATCTGTTCGACCGGATGGTTTTTCATCGCGGCGGTGTTGTCACCCGTGTCGAGGATGTCGCTGCGCGCGGAACCGTCTGGTAAGTGTTTTGCCCCACCATGTACCCATGAAAAGTGCAGAAATTTCATGAAAAAAAGAGCTTGCATAAGGCTCTTTTTTTCATGGCTGGACAAGATCGTCTTTTCCTTGTTGCGGCCTTTGAAAGAACCATGACTGCTAAATCATTCGCCTGTTGTTTTATTTTGGAGGGACCTAAGCGGATCCATTCCAAATATTATGAAAATCAATTTCATTAAATTTACATGGGGTCAGGTTTCTTTGCTGAAAATGGCGTAAATCCGGTTGACATATAAGTTCGCTGTCGCATTATTAAGAAAATAAATTACAAAAAAGGGTGAACCCGAGGGATTTCCAACCTCATGAATGCTTGGCGATGACGGGCGATTGCATGCGTATTTTTACGGCCTCACTGGCGACAGAAACCAACACTTTTTCACCGGTTCCAACCGATATGGATGCGTTCAGGGCGGCATTCTATGCGGGGCCGGGTGAGCACCCGGATACGCCGACGCTGTGTTCATCCGTGGTGCCGATTTTGCGCCGACGGGGCAGGGCAGAGGGTTTCAGCGTCATTGAAGGCACATCCTGCTGGGCCGAGCCCGCGGGCCTTATCCAGCGCAAGACCTATGAGACATTGCGACACGATCCTTGACGAGTTGAGGGCCGCGTTACCGGTCGATGGCGTTGTGCTTGGCCTCCATGGTGCCATGGTGGCGCAAGGGTATGACGACCCGGAAGGGGATTTTCTGGCCCGTGTGCGCGAGATCGTCGGTTCCGATGTACTGGTCGCGGCGGAGTTCGATCCGCATAGCCATCTGACAGCCAAGCGTGTCGCCAATCTCGATATCATGGCCACCTTTCTTGAATTTCCACACACGGATTTTGAAGAGCGCGGCGAGCATGTCGTTGATCTGGCTTTGCGGACATTGCGCGGCGAGATCAGGCCGGTCATATCGACATTTGATTGCCGGATGATCACCATTTATCCGACCAGCCGTGAGCCGATGCGTTCCTTCGTTGATCGACTGGTCGCTCTGGAGGGCAAGGACGGCATCCTTTCCGTGTCTATCATTCATGGTTTCATGGCAGGCGATGCGCCGGATATGGGAACGCGTATCATCGTCGTGACCGACAATGACGCGGCGAAAGGCGATGCATTGGCGCGCAAACTTGGACATGAGCTTTATGCCATGCGCAAGGTAACAGCGATGCCGATGTTCGATACCGAAACCGGGCTTGATCATGCCATTGCAGTGCGTGAGAAAAATCCGGCATTGCCGGTCGTCATTTCGGACATCTGGGACAATCCGGGCGGGGGTGTTGCCGGTGATGCGACCTATATTATTCGCCGCATGCTGGAGCGCGGACTGGATAATTTTGCCGTCGCGACCATCTGGGATCCGGTCGCGGTCTCTTTCTGCCATGCGGCGGGCGAGGGGGCGGAACTTGATATTCGCATTGGCGGAAAATCATCATGGCAGGGCGGTGAGCCGCTCGATCTGCGGGTTATCATCACAAAAGTAATGGATGCAGGCTGGCAGAGTTTTCGCAACAGCCGCGTCAATCTCGGTCGTGTCGCGGTGGTACGTCCTGAGGGAACCAAGGTCGATATCATCCTGATCACCAGTCGTTCGCAGACCTATGAACCGGATATTTTTACCAATCTGGATATTGATTTTCGGACCAGGGATTTTCTGCTGGTCAAATCGACCAATCATTTTCAGGCCGGTTTTCAGCCGATCACTTCGGAGATCGTTTATATCGCGGCTCCGACATCCTATCCGACAGACCCGGCAACGACGCCCTACCGCAAGGCAAGTATGGAATTGTGGCCGCGCGTCGCGGATCCGCTGGGGCTGGATTAATCATTGGGAGAGCGGCGAAACGCCAATCCATAAAAAAGGGGAATAAGTCATGAAAAAAGGTCTTTTGATTGCGGCAGCGACCGCCGCTCTTGCCTGTTCCAGCACTATCGCGCTGGCGCAGACTTCCGATGGCGTCCTGACCATCGCAACCATTGGTGAGCCGCCGACACTTGATGTCATGCAGACGCCGACCGATATCGTTCTGACCATCGATCAGCATATTTTTGAAACGCTCTTCACCTATGATGCAGAATGGAAGTCGGTTCCGCTGCTTGCCGCCTCCATGCCGGAAATATCGGAAGATGGTCTCACCTACCGCATTGCCTTGCGTGAAGGGGTGAAGTTCCATGACGGTAGTGCTTTCGATGCCAAGGATGTCGTTGTATCATTGAAGCGCTGGATGGAAATCAACACGAAAGGCAAGCAGGTTGCGCAAGTCGTGGACAGCATCAGCGAAGACGGCGATCATGCCGTCATCATCAAGCTGAAGTCGCGTTATGCGCCGCTTCTGGCAACCTTGTCGCAGGCGTCCGTTATCCTCCCATCCGAGACGGTTGAAGATACGCTGACCAAGTTCATTGGCACCGGTCCCTATGCGCTCAAGGAGCGCAAGCCCGACCAATATACGCAGCTTGTGCGTTTCGAGGATTACAAATCCCCGGAAGGTGAGCCGAGCAACTATGCCGGAAAGCGCGAGGCTATCGCCAAGGAACTGCGTTTTGTGCCGGTTCCCGATGCCAATACCCGCGTCGAGGGTCTGATTTCCGGCCAGTTTGATTTTGCGGATTCTCTCCCCGTGAGCGCTTTTGAACGTGTCGAGGGCAGCGACAAGGCCAAGCCCGTCATTTTTGAAAATACCGGCTGGGCTTCGCTCAATATGAACATGAAGGAAGGCGCACTGGTCAAGAAGGAACTGCGTCAGGCAGTGCAGGCCGCTCTCAATGCGTCCGACATGATGTTGGCGGCTTTTTCGGATGAGCGTTTCTATAGTGTTGACGGTTCCATCTTTCCGAAGGGCTTTTACTGGCACACGGAAGCGGGCGTTGCCCGTTATGGCGAAGGCGATCCGGAATCCGCTGCCAAACTTCTTCAGGATGCAGGTCATGACGGCACGCCGATCCGTCTTATGACGAGCCGCCAATATGAATTCCACTACAAGATCGGTGAGGTCGCAAAGGCCTATCTGGAAGCTGCCGGTTTCAAGGTGGATTTTCAGGTCGTGGACTGGGCAACCCTGACCACACGCCGCGCCGACCCGAAACAATGGGATATCTTCATCACCCATTCCAATTTCCCCGGCGATCCGACCACGATCAACACGATCACCGATTCCTATCCGGGCTGGTATGTGTCCGACCAGAAGGCCAAGGCCGTCGCGCAATATATGGACGCCACCACGGATGAGGAAAAGCTGAAGGCATGGGAAGGCATCCAGACCGTCATCTATGACGATGCGCCGCTTTATAAGGTCGGTAATTTCAATGCATTGTCAGGTGTTGCAAGCACGATCACCGATTATACGCCGACCTACTGGCCGCATTTCTGGAATGTGACCCCGAAAAAATAAGGCGCTCGACCATGCAAAGGATCGCTTGGGTACTGCTGAACCGTCTGATCGGCATGTTGATCGTGCTGGCTCTGGTGGTGACGGTTGTTTTCATCATTGTACGTGTGACACCGGGCGATCCGGCAGCGGTCATGCTGGGATCGGATGCGACCCCGCAGGACATTGCCGAGCTGCGTGCCAGAATGGGGCTGGATGCGCCCATTCCGGTGCAATATGCCCAGTTTGTGCTGGGCCTGTTTCAGGGCGATCTGGGACAGTCGATCTTTCTCAACCAGCCGGTAACGCAGGCGCTGGCCGCGCGTGCCGAACCGACATTTTTTCTGACATTGTTTTCAATCCTGATTGCCGTGGTGATCGCCCTGCCGGTGGGCGTTCTCTCCGCCGTCAAGCGCGGAACTTTTTTTGATCAGTCGGTGGTGACGCTGACCATGATCGCCGCAAGCATTCCCAGTTTCTGGCTTGGCATCGTTCTCATCCAGACGCTGGCCGTCGGCATGGGCTGGTTTCCGGCCTCTGGCTATGGCGGGCCGGATACGGGTTTTCTCGACCGGCTGCATCATCTCGTTTTGCCGGCCGTCGCGCTTGGCGTCGTCAATTCAGCGCTGATTACGCGATTTACGCGGGCTGCCATGCTGGATGTGCTGGGCGACGATTATGTGCGCACCGCGCGTGCAAAAGGTGCGAGCGAGGGCCGCGTCATACTCAAACATGCTTTCAAGAATGCGCTGGTTCCTATCATCACTGTCATTGGCCTGTCGGTCGCCATGCTGGTTGCGGGCGCTGTCGTCACGGAAACCGTGTTCGGCCTGCCGGGCATTGGCAATCTGGTGGTTTCTGCCGTGCTCAGACGCGATTATCCGGTCATTCAGGGAACATTGCTTGTGGTTGCAGCGATCTATGTCCTGATCAATTTCATCGTCGATATGCTTTATATTCTGGTTGATCCGAGGGTAAGATTGTGACGCTCGCCTCCTTCTCCATGCCCTTCGCCAACAGCCTGCGCCGCCTGTTCGGCAATCGTGCCATTATGTTTGGAATGATCATTCTGCTGATCGTGGTACTGGCTGCATTGCTGGCGCCATGGGTTGCGCCTTATGCGCCCAACAAGCTCTCCATCGTCAACAAGTTGCAGGGACCGTCGCTGGCGCATTTCTTCGGCACCGATGAGTTCGGACGCGATATTTTCTCACGCGCCATTTATGCCGGACGCATTTCACTCCTCGTCAGTCTGGGCGTGGTTGCCATCTCTACCGTTCTGGGCGTCATTCTAGGCGTGACGGCAGGCTATTTCCGAAAGATCGATGCACCGATCTCGCGTCTTCTGGATGCCATGATGTCGTTTCCAGATATCCTGCTGGCAATCGCGCTGGTGGCCGCCCTTGGCCCCTCGCTGATGACGGTCATCATTGCACTCGGCATCACCTATGCGCCACGGCTGGCACGTATCGTACGCGGCTCGACACTGGTCATTCGTGAAATGCCCTATATCGAAGCGGCGATCTCGCTGGGATTGCCGACATGGCAGGTGCTGCTTCGCCATGTGCTGCTCAATCTTGCCTCGCCCATTCTCGTTCAGGCGACATTCGTCTTCGCGTCGGCAATGCTTGCGGAAGCAAGTCTCTCGTTTCTGGGCGTCGGCGTTTCCTCAGACATGCCGACATGGGGCACGATGCTGGCTTCAGGACGCGAATATATGAACAATGCACCGTGGCTGATGCTGTTTCCGGGGCTGGCTATCGTCTTTTCCGTTCTTTCGCTGCAACTGGTCGGCGATGGTTTGCGCGATCTGGTCGATCCGCGTCTGGCGAAGGAGAGCTGATCATGGCTGAAAAAAACCTTGATATGAAGCCGGTTCTGTCCGTCGAAAAACTCACCACATCCTTCAAAACTTCTGATGGATGGCGTGCGGTCATTCGCGATATCGATTTTCAGGTTCATACCGGGGAGACGGTCGCTATCGTTGGCGAAAGCGGTTCGGGCAAGAGCGTGACCGCGCTTTCCACCATGCGGCTTCTGCCTCAAGGAAAATCGCGTTCGCAGGGTCGTATCCTGCTGGATGGACGCGATTTGTTGCAAGTGTCGGAAGCGGAAATGCGCTCTGTGCGTGGCGGTTCCATCGGCATGATCTTTCAGGAGCCGATGACCTCGCTCAATCCGGTTTTCACCATCGGAAACCAGCTTGCCGAAGCGTTGGTACTGCACCAGAAGCTGAGCTGGAAACAGGCAGAAGCCGAAGCCCTGCAACTCATGGAACGCGTGCGCATTCCCGCTGCAAAAACGCGGCTTCATGAATATCCGCACAAGTTTTCCGGCGGCATGCGTCAGCGTGTGATGATTGCCATGGCGCTTGCCTGCAAGCCAAGGCTGTTGATCGCCGATGAGCCAACAACGGCGCTCGATGTGACCATTCAGGCCGAAATTCTTCATCTTATCCGCGAGTTGCAGCGCGAGGAGAACATGGCGGTTCTCTTCATCACCCATGATATGGGTGTGGTTGCGGAAGTGGCGGATCGCACGGTTGTGATGCTGCGCGGCGACATGGTCGAGACGGGTGCAACGAAGGATATTTTTGCAAACCCCAAGGCCGCTTATACCAAGTCGCTGCTCGCCTCCATTCCCCGCCTTGGCACCATGGGGGATGCGGTTGCGCCCAAGCGCTTTCCTGAAGTGAACCCAAAAACAGGTGAGGCCACGGACGGGCGTGTGACAAAGCCGGTCGCAGCCGGGCGCAAACCGATCCTTCAAGCATCGGATATTGTGGTGCGGTTTGATCTGCCCAATGGTCGAATCCATGCGGTTGAAAATGTTTCTTTTGATCTGAAACCGGGCGAAACGCTTGCGCTGGTGGGTGAATCGGGTTGTGGAAAATCCACCACAGGACGCGCCGTCATGCGGCTTTTGCAGCCCACTTCCGGCAATATCGTCATCGACGGTCAGGACGTGACGAAACTCGGCGCATCATCGCTTCGTACGATGCGGCGCAATGCGCAGATGATCTTTCAGGACCCTTTTGCCTCGCTCAATCCGCGCATCCGCATCGGTGCCGCCATTGCCGAGCCGATGCTTTCGCATAGGACCATGAACAAGAAACAGGCGAAGGAGAGAGTGGCGCAGCTTCTGGAGCAGGTCGGTCTTGCCGCTGCCATGGCGGATCGTTTTCCGCATGAGTTCTCCGGTGGGCAACGCCAGCGCATTTCGATTGCCCGCGCGCTGGCGCTTGAACCGAAACTCATTGTTGCCGATGAGGCCGTTTCCGCGCTGGACGTGTCGGTCAAGGCGCAGGTTGCCAATCTCCTGATGGATTTGCAGGAAAAGCATGATCTGGCCTATCTCTTCATCAGTCACGACATGGCCGTCGTCGAGCGTATCAGTCATCGCGTGGCAGTGATGTATCTCGGTGAAATCGTCGAAATCGGCCCACGACAGGCGATCTTCAACAATCCGCAGCATCCCTATACGCGTCGGCTCATCGATGCCGTTCCGATCCCCGATCCGGCTGCACGCAAACTCACGCGACCGGATCTTGGAGAGGAAATCAAAAGTCCGCTGCGACCGCTCGATTATGTGCCACAGCAAAAAATCTATCACGAGGTTTCACCGGGGCATATGGTGAAGCAAATAAACGGGTATCGTCGATAAAAACTGAGGAGTTTTTGAAGTATGAGTGGCAAGAAAATAACGCGTTATGCTGTGGCCGATAATCAGGCGGGTGGCCAGCGGCGTCCTTTTGCCAAGGCGGTTCGGGCTGGTGATTTCATCTATGTTTCCGGACAGGTGCCGACGGTTGATGGCGAGGTTGTTTCCGGTAATATTGTTGCCCAGACAGAACAGGTCATTGCCAATATCAAGGATGTTCTGGCGCTTGCCGATTGCACATTGGCAGATGTTGTGAAGGTCAATGTCTGGCTGGATGATGCGCGCGATTTTTCAAGCTTCAATGCGGTTTTCCAGCAGCATTTCATTGATCATCCACCGGCACGTTCGACGGTGCAATCACCATTGATGGTCGATGCCAAGGTCGAAATGGATGTGATCGCCTACAAGCCTGTTTCCTTGTGTTGATGAGTGCATAGAAAGATATCATTGAACCGCACCGGATTTGCCGAGTGACGTCGCCGCGAGGATGACGGAACTGGAGCGGGAGAACCGTGAGCT
>JAATGD010000154.1 GCA_015654965.1 Hyphomicrobiales bacterium | reverse complement strand
GGCAGTAGCGGGAATGGGTATCAACGACCGTCAGTATGCGCAGCTTCTTGCCTGTCGCGAGCTGGTCGTGGACAAAGTCCATGGCCCAGACGTCGTTCGGACCGACTGCGGTCTGGCGATCATCCCTGAGCTTTGCCTTTAATCGATCTCCACTTTCGAACTGATCATTTCATTGTTCTGCGGTTGATCGGTCAATTTTATATCCTTTTGAGAGATTATGCGGAAGAGACCGCGAGCCTGCGAGCGTTCGTCAAGAAGAACGCGATGTTTACGAGAACGACATGCTCATTTCCCAAGGCGGTCTGTGATCCACTGGTGAACGGATCGTTGTTTGGGAACCCATCCCATAGCCTAAGCCATTTACTTCGTGAGATCATTGTATCGGGTCTCTGGGCTCATCAGGAGAGCGATGAACGAGACGATCAGGACGATCATGCAGGACAGAGTCAGTATCCAAACTTGCCCTCCGGATTTCTGCATCAGCCAAGCTGCGAAAAACGGTGTTGGGGCTGCAAACAGGAGATTTGCGCCAGTGTAGGCTGCAGCAGAGCCAGAATAGCGGACTGACGTAGGGAAATGCTCCGCGAAAAAGGCAGGAAGGATGCCGCTTTGGGCTTGGATCGATCCCGCAAATATCGCCATTGCAAGAAAGACGAGAAAGACATTGCCCGTGCTGATTACAGGGAAATATACCAATCCCATAACGATCATCACAATGGATGTGGCAATGAGAGGCGGCTTTCGACCAAACTTGTCGCTGACAGCTCCACCGGCGACGGTTGTCAGCATAGCAACTACGTTTGCTGCCATGAGGCAGAAAAAAGCCGTTTGGCTTTGAAAGCCAATTGTTTTGGTCAGGTACGAGATTGAGAAGACGGTGACAACGTAATAGCACGCAGTCGGCGCGGCCCAGAATAGGAGCAAGCGAATGATGGTCCCCGGATGTGTACGGAATACGGATTTCGTTTTTACCGGAGCTTGGATCGCACTTCCCTGTGTCTCCCGACGCTCAACAAGCTTCTGAAATGCTGGTGTCTCTTCAACCCTGAACCGTATGTAGATACCCAGGGCGACAAGAAGGACACTTAGAAGAAACGGAATTCGCCATCCAACGCTCAGGAACTGAGCAGGAGTCATGGAGATCGAGATCACATATAAGACAGCGTTTGCTAGCACCTGGCTGGCTGGAGCAGCCATGTTGGTAAAAGCGGCATAGAGGCCACGCCGATCAGATGGGGCGTGTTCCATCGTAAACAGTTGTGCACCCGTCGACTCACCGCCCAATGCGAATCCTTGCAAGAAGCGCAGAACGACGATCAAGGTGGGAGCCCAAACCCCAATTGAACCGTAAGTGGGCATGAAGCCGATCAAAAACGAGGCGAGTCCCATCAAAATGAATGTGAACAGGAGGATTCTTTTGCGGCCAACTCGGTCGCCAAGAATACCCATTACGATCCCGCCAGCCGGGCGTGCAAAGAAACCTACCCCGAACGTAGCGAACGAGGCCAAAAGTGCGCTGTTTTCATCCATCGTCGGGAAAAACAGTGCCCGTGCGCCTTGGTGATCTCGACACCTGCGGCCATAGCGGCTTCGCTCTCGTCCGGTGCCCGTCGTGGGTTACTGCTGAAGGGCGGCGCGGTTCTGGAAAGCATCGGGAAAGTCACTGCGGTCGCGTTCGACAAAACGGGTACTCTCACCGAAGGCAAACCAAAGGTCACCGACATCATCAGCTTCGGCCTGCCAGAAGCTGATGTTTTGAGGTACTCGGCTGCGCTGGAGACGGGTTCAAGCCATCCTCTGGCAACCGCCATCCTGTCCAAGGCAGCGGAAGACAAGGTCGACATCCCTCAAACCACGGACGCAAAGGCATTGGGCGGCAAAGGCGTGACGGCAACGGTCAACCAGGCGCTGGTGTTTCTTGGTTCACCTAAAGCGGCATCTGAGCATGTCGAGATCGTCCCAGACTTTTCCCAGAAGATCACGGCGCTGAACGACGAAGGCAAGACCGTCTCCATTTTGATCGTCAGCGGTAAGCTTGCTGGCGCTATCGCCATGCGCGATGAAGCTCGGCCGGATGCACTGGCTGGCCTTACGGCACTGACAGACGCAGGCATCAAGACTGTTATGTTAACGGGCGACAATGCCCGCACTGCGACCGCAATCGGGAAACAGCTTGGCATCGAAGTTCGGGCCGAACTGATGCCGGAAGACAAGCAGCGGATCGTGAAAGAGCTGAAGGCCCAAGGTATGACGGTTGCAAAGGTAGGTGACGGCATTAATGACGCCCCGGCATTGGCGGAAGCCAATGTCGGCATCGCAATGGGCGGCGGGACAGACGTTGCGTTGGAAACCGCAGATGCTGCAGTTCTGCACGGTCGCGTCGGTGACGTCTTCGAGATGATCGCCCTATCCAAGCGCACGATGTCCAACATCCGCCAGAACATCACCATGGCGTTGGGCCTAAAGGGCGTCTTCTTGGTGACTACTGTCGTCGGGCTGACTGGGCTCTGGCCAGCCATCATGGCGGACACAGGCGCGACCGTGCTCGTGACGTTGAACGCACTACGACTTCTCAGGCCCGTCAAGGCCTGACACTACATCAATGGAGGTGGATGTTCCGACCGCGCCTTCATTGAAACGCCGTCTTCGGGACCGTTTACCCGTTACAACGGCGGGCAACGCGCCAATCCCAATCAGTGGTGCGGATGCATACACTGTCCATGGTCTGCTAAAACCTCAATCACCCGGCATTCACCGACACGACCGTGATGACATCCTTCCACCATTACCTCTAGCTCCGCCTTGAGCGCCGTAAGGCTGCGAATGCGCTGCTCTACTTCGATAAGGCGGGCTCGGGCGATAGCATCGGCGGAAGCGCAAGTTTGCTGCGGATCATCCTGAAGGGTCAGCAAAGTACGTATAGCGGTGACCTCGAAGCCCAGTTCACGGGCATGACGAATGAATGCCAGACGGCGAAGGTCGGCTTCCTCGTAGTATCGCTGATTACTGTCGCTGCGTTGTGGGGCCTGCAGCAATCCGATGGATTCATAGAAACGGATAGTCGGGATTTTCACGCCGCTCAGACGCGCCGCTTCACCAATCGAAATTCGCTTCATGATTTTTCGCCTGCTCCTCTAGTGGCTAGAGCTTGTAGCACAGGGCTTTATTCAACGAAAGTTCCCATGATGTCCCACGTCCACGATGACGGGCAACGACTATGATCACAGGCACGGTGGCCACGGCCATGTCCACGCACCTGCCAATTTCGGAAAAGCCTTCGCGCTCGGAGTGGCCCTCAACGCCGTATTCGCCATCATCGAGGTCGTCTATGGCCTGGCCAGCAATTCCGTTTCACTGCTGGCCGATGCGGGTCACAATCTTTCGGACGCCCTTGGGCTCGGCGTTGCATGGGCCGCCGTTATACGACACGGTAACTATTCGAACAGCCTCATCACCTCCCCCCTCGACCAGAGGCCAACCTTCGTCGATGGAAATTGGCGCACGCCTGCTTTAACAAGTATTTGCTGAATGCTGAACAGATCGCGCCGACCGTTAAGAAGCGCCAGGTCTCTAGCCTCGGAAGTGAACATCCATTCTTTCCGTAATTTTGCTAAATCAAATCCGGTCGCGTTCCGCGCGATGACCCCACCGGAGATAAGCGTTGCAACTGTGGTACTGGATGTTCCGATCATAAAAGCGATTTCGCCTTGGGTCAGTCGGATGAAATCTGAAGGACACCCCTGTGTGTTCGGACGGAGCGACCGAGCGAGAGCATCGATATCGTCTAAAATGAACCGCCGAACGAGCGCGTCCTTTCGCAAAGATAGCGTCGCCGGGATGGTCCCGTCCAGAAGAGCTGAGAAGATTGCAACCCATTGGGCACCGTTCAGGTCTGTCAGCACCCGCGCCGTTGACAAGATCGGCAGGGCTCTAGCCGCGTGATTCCGGTTGGAGCCGATCTTCTGAAAGCAATTAGTTAGCGTATCATTCAATATGCTGCGCGGGGCGGCTCTCAAACCTGCAAGGAGGGGCTCTAGTTCCGGCAACAATCCGAAGTCATACAAATCCAGCAGATGCGGAATTGGCAGACCAAGCGAAAAAGCGAGACGGCGACTTACTGGAGAAGCTCGAAGGATTGTCGCCGCAGCTTCAATCGGCGGAGTTTCAATAGGCCCGGCTGCAAGTCGTTTTAATTCGGCTCGGCAATGGGATAATCCCCGCTTCTCCGTCGACGAAATGCGATTACTGTCATCTGTGTCATGCCTGACCTTGCAGAGCGCCCTACGGCGGAGCATCTCATCATAACGCTGCTTCAAAAGGGCTCGCAGGCCCGGAGGTAGCCTCCCCCCTGGATGAAGTCCTGGAATAATTCGGCGGTGTGTTTTAGACCCGCTCGAACATTCATCAATCAAGTCGTCAAATGCTCTTGGCCATTCAATAATTGCTCGGCCCGCCTCTGCAAGGGAGCTTGGCTGGAGTGCCTTGCCGTAGCCGCAGGAATTACCATCGATGAAATTGGCAATCTCGACCACAAACTGAAACATTTCTCCTCTCTCAAACCCCGAAAAATCTGAGTGTAAGCTGGGCCGGAGGTCGGTCGATCTAGGGTTCACGAAATCTGTAACGAACTCCAGCGCCTCAATGTCGTCAACCTCGACGAATGGCTGGGGGAATTCTCGCAAGTCCGTCCCGCCTTCTAGCGGGTTGTCCGCACTCGGGCACTTGTCGCAGAAGGAAACTCCAAATGTGCGGAACCATCCAAGCTTTCGTCGACATACGGGGCAACTATCAAGTAGCCGTTCCTTGGTTTCGAAATCAAACCCAAAGGGTCGGAGTGACCAAATCGCTTTGTGATGGCGAGATTTGGCCAGCGAGCGCGGTGCCACTCTCCGTACCTTCGCAAGATGTCCCCGGCGGATATCGATGCCGAAAAACGATACCCAGTCTTTTCCTCCGTGTGTCTTACGGGAAAGCACTGCTTTTAAATGCTCGGCATCCTTTCGAATGCCGAGCACTTTGACGAGATGTTCAAGCTCAAGCGCGGTGCCTTCATGGAGCGCCGACAAACTACGAAATGACCTCGCTTTTGCTAACTTGACCGTAAAGCTACTGTCTCGAACGGCGTTACGGGCGGTGGCTCGAAATGCCGCCTCTCGAATCCCTTCCCCAAAATGGAGATCAACCGGCAATGCCAATGTCGAGCCCACGGATTGGGCCCGATCAATCAGATGCTGTACCAATTCGGCGTCATGATTAGGGTAGTCAAGCACCGGCCCCTTCCTCCGACACTCTCAACCTTACCAGAGTAGCTTTGGCACGTTCAGCCTCAAATCGCTCGAAGGGATTATAAGTCTGCAATCGGTTGAATACGGTATATTCCCCGGACGCTTCAGACAAATGTCTCCACTCTACACAATCCGCGCCCTCCTCAATGGCAAAACGGGTGGCAAGCTGGACGATGTTCGTCGTGTGACCTAGAAACCCGCCCGACGCTTGAAAAAGGCAGATGAGCGTATCCTTCTGTATGAAATTGGAGCGCTTGGCGAGTAGTCCAAGTTTCACCAGCTCTAGACCAAGCAGGCCGCAATATTCTCGGTAGGCGCGGTAATGATCTTTGCTGGTCAGAACCAGCGGGCCGATGAAAAGTCGTTTTCGGCAACGGGAGCGGATTTGCATATCGCTGAAGACTTTTTTTTCCGCTTCGGCTGTCCCGGTAAAAACTACGGGGCACCCACCCAACAGGAAATCTTTCAAGGTATTGTGAACGCGCGTCGCTTCCTGATGCCGGGTGCTGCTAGAGGAGCCAATTTGCAAATGGTTCATCTCGTCAAAAACGAGTAGTTCTGTCTCAAATTCACGAAGATAGACCAAAATACGTTGCTTTTTTGGCCCAAGCTGTCCGGCCTCGGGTCGGGGGTCACCGAATGCACGAAGAATATCCTCCAGCAACGACATCAAGGTCGATGTCCCCGAAACGGAGATGTGGATTACCTTTCGCTGCAATTTTGCTACTACATTCCGGGGGGTGTCTTTGGGAAAAAGACCCAACTCGTAACATTCATCGACCACTTTTCTGGCAACGTAATCCCTGATTATGGTACTCTTGCCCGCTTGGGTGTCGGCGAAAATCGAGACGCATTTAGCCTCAGCGGCATAAAGTTCGCCCGCCAAAATTCTCCGTCTGGTCGCGCGAAGCTTATCAAACCAGGCATGTGCGCGATCCATGAAGGCATGCGGCAAAGCCATGCTTTCAAAAATGAAGTCGAAGTCTTCCATCGCTGAACTTGCGTCCATCGTTTGCATTTCCTTTTCCATGTTTTACAAGGGAGAAGAGGTGCCGTTTGAAGGCACCCCGCCGTATTCAGTAGCCAAACTTTCGGGCAAGCTCGTCCAATAACGCGTCGTCATCGTCGTCGACGTTTACGACTTGGAATACGTCTTCAGTGGCAAGTGGAGCGACCTCGGGAAGTGGCTCCTCTTTAAGTTTTTTCGGTCTGCCGCCGGAAGGTCTAGGCGGCCTTCCCTTCACCGTCGTCACGGGATCGACGCGATCAGCCAGGGGGACGCCCATAGGGATTGCTCTCGGTTTCTCCATGCCATCAATCGTCGGCGTCGCCTTGAGGTCCAGCACTTGCATACCGGCTCCAAGTTCCAGTTTCTCTTTACCACGCAGCACCCGGATAATCCGTTTTCCTTGGGCGTGATTACTCTTGGCAAGTTCGGCGGCCAGTTCCTTCTCGTACTCTCGTCGCCCAATCGCGGCTTCCTCGCGCGTATGAAATTCCTTGTTTTTCGCACGGTGGTAGGCCTGTTCTCCTTTCGAAAACGCCCACGTAACGGGCTTTTCCCGATGCAACTCGTCCCAGTTCGGTAGGTCAACGACTTCACCACGTTCTTCGTTAAGAACGCTGACAGCGGCTGTGTCCTCCTGGACCAAGAAGTGCACTGGATAGCGATCCGACTGCCCTGCTTTCCCCTTTCGTCCAGGCTTATTTGCGCGGGAAAAATCGGACATGAGCATGGTTGTTAAACCCTGATCATGAAAGCGATGCCCCCCGTATCTTATGCCCTCCGCTGAAATAGTCCCGCTCGCGTACGTTCCCAAGAGCAATTTGAATGTTCGAGCATCGTCTACCGTCTGGCGATCAAACTCCTCTAGGCCCTCACTCCACTTGCGTGCGGGAGCCATCCCGATGCCGTCGTGCACCTTGAGGTGGTATTTTACGATATGGTGCGCCATAAGCAGTTGGATCGAATCTATGCTGAGGTTCGCGGCAGCTCTCGCGTCATATTCAGCAGTTTCCTCATCGTCGCTCTCGGGAATACCCCCGGGTAGAGAACGGAGAGCACCGTTCATTGTCCTGTTGAAGCGTTCAATCCAAGGCTTAAATTCTGGCGTGTATATCGGGGCATAAATGATCCTGAAGCCAGCCACGTCTCCGACCAGTTTTGCGGATCGACCAATGTGGGCCTTCGCGTTGTCGAGGATCACGTTGTGCAATGCAGTAAAGCCATCAGTCGCTCCTTTCGATGCACCAAATCTAGCGATCCAGTCAACTTTCGGCGTGATGATATGTCGAAAACAGGCCATGAGGGTTGACAGACAAGGGGGATCGAACGTCATTATGAAGCCGAGGGCCATCCGCGAATAAAGGTCTATGGCCCAGACAATCCACGGCCTCTTCAACACGTACGCCACAGTGCCATCGACGTCGACTTTCTCAACCGCCCAAACTGGAGCGAGAGTTTGATCGAGAACAATAGTCTCGCCCGGCGCGACAGGCTCAAAGGCTGCGCCTCGCCCTCGCAATCGACGATTCGCTTCACGCACACCATATTTTAACGTGAGCGTTGATCTGTCTCTTGCCTCGTTGATCCAATTGGAAAGCGTACGCTCCACTGGGGGTTCTCGATCCCAAACCTTCGCCTTAGGATTATCGTCGCTTTTGACCCACAACCACTTCCGCGCCTCATCGGTTTTTTCCCATTCAGAACGTCTCTCGTAAAACCTTTCATCAAACCATCCGTGGGCGTCCGAATATTTAACCAGTGGATCACTGTAATAGTGCGCAACCATCTCTGCGCACAGGTCGTATACAAAGGCTGGAAACGTAGCCCTTTTCCGTGAAGCCCCCCTTTTTCGCAAATATAAGGCGAGGGTTCGATAACCAGGTTCTCCTTTGGCAATAGCCTTTCTGATTGAACTTGTAGATGGTATACCGTCGAAACCGGCTGCTTCCGCATCTCCTACGCTCTCAAGAATAAAGGCTTCGAGCGCGGGATCGCTTTTAGCGACAGGTTGTTGATCGAAGGCTTGTGCGTAAAACAGCAGGCGACCTGCCCTCTTGATGTCCCGCTTGCGAATTTCCCAAGCCTCCAACTCATTTTCCGAGATTTTCTCGGATGGCGGGGGCTTATGAAAAGCTTTGATTTCACCTGCTGTCAGGGTACGGATCACTTGCCCCTTTTTCAGCGTTCTAATTGCCTTGCCGGTTGCCTGCATTACTGCAAGATCAAGTCGGCGCAGATGCTTGATCGTACCGTCTTCAACCGCTTT
>JAATGD010000005.1 GCA_015654965.1 Hyphomicrobiales bacterium | reverse complement strand
CCGCAACGACTTTTCCAGATATTTCAGTGAGGGGCGCATGGTCGTTCGGCCCTTCCCCGGCACTGCTCACCCTCAACTGGCGTTGCGTTTCCGCCACACCTTTCCACCAATCTTCATAGAAGGCTGGTCCGCCGTTTCTGCGCTGTAACCATATTCGCGGCGCTTCCAGTGTGCTTCCACGAGCATTGAGCGCAACGCCAAAAGCCTCTTTGCGGAGGATTTAACATACTGGTTTTATTGTTGTTTTCTGGTTGCGGGGGCATGCAACCATCTTTACTTGCGGTTATCGCAGCCGTCTCGTTCTTTAAATGCTCTTCTTCCAGGCAATCTTAGCGCACTATTTTGCGCTGCGGCGTAGAAACTTATCAGCCTAATAAAAAAGCAAGAAATATAAGTAGTACTACACCTGCATCGAAATCATGTTTGGTAAGCTCACAGACCATCGGCGTGAGGCCACTCGTTATGACAGAAGTCGGAAAATCCTCCTCTCAGCCGTCACCTCCCCGCCACTCTCTTCTTCCTTGGTTGTTAGTCCCGTCTCCATTAGCCATTGTGTAGGCAGCGGCAATCAATTCAGCAACGCTCAAAGCCTCATAAGCATAACTCTTTCGCTCCTCACCTCGAACCGTAGACAAAAAACCTCGCACGACATCAATCCACGGGTCTTCCAATCGGTCGTGATCTGGCTCGAACGACCGTGGTTCGGTCGGAATGGGATAGATGGAAAGCGCCGTGTTCCCCTCGGAAATTGAAGGCAAATACTGCGCTCCCCCATCCTCGCCAACGATCTTGACGTGATCTTCGTTCGGGCCATGATAGGCCCATGCGACATCGCAGGTCACGGATGCTGCACCAACAGTAACCAGTTCGAGTCGCGCGCGATCTTCAACGTCGAATTGTTCGGCGGCATTGTCCGACAGGTCACGATGCGCCGTCCAGTCGCCAAGACCGCGACCTTTCGGACCGAAATCACTCCAGATCGTCGCGGAACGAATCTCGGCTTTGAAATCACCAGCAAGCCGCAAGGCCAGATCCAGCATATGCGGACCGAGGTCGGCCAGCACACCGCCGCCCGCCGTTCTTTTTCGAGTGAACCATGTGCCGAAACCGGGAATGCCGCTCGTTCGCATCATCGCGACTTCAACGCTTCGGATAGGACCGAAATAGCCGCCCTGCGTTAACGCCAGCAAAGCGCGCATGGTGGGCCGTTGTGGCTGGGGAAGATTGAGTTGAACGGGAATGTTGCGCGCTCTTGCGCGGGCGATGATTTCCCGTGCAATGGTAATCTCATGCGCGATGGGCTTTTCGAGAAGGATCGGCAGACCATTCCCAATCGCCAGAAAAGCATGTTCGCCATGCAGGAAATTCGGTGATGCGATGATCACGCCATCGATGGCAACACGCTTCAGGCACTCGTCCAGAGATAAGAACGTCTTTTCTATCGAAAAGCGCGATGAAAGTTCCTTCAGCCGCGCCTGATTGCGGCCGCATAGATGGATTTCCACGTTACCGTCGACAGTCAATCCCGGAAGATGCGCCCTTTCGACAATTGCCCCCGTTCCAACGACAGCGATCTTCAGCCTTTTCGCCAATCTTGCCTCCCCAAAAAACAGACGGCGTCATTATTTGACGCCGCCTTTTAGAGACTTACTTCTTGCCGCAGGTATCGGCCATATCGGGAGTGCACAATACGAAGCCGGTATCGATGTAAGACTCGATCTCCTTGCCTTCTCCCAGTGCTTTCAAGGCCACAATTGACTGGTAGCCCATCTCATAGGGATTCTGGCCAACTTGATAGTGGCTCAGCCCCTCCTTCAACAACGGCATTTGCGGCGCAAAAGCATCACCGAAGGAAATCACCAGTTCCTTGGCATCGACACGATCCTTCACCCGACCAATTGCTTTGCGATAAGCAGCAGGCGCGTATTGAGCCCAGCCACCAACAGCGACAAAAGCGTCCAGTTGCGGGTTCGCGGTCAGCACATCGTTGATCTGCTGAACGGAGGTGGCGATATTATCATTATTGTAAACAGGGCAACCGTTTGGTTCGGTCCAGCCCTTTTCGCCAGCCAGCCGCTTGATCGGTTTATCGGAGGTTCCGCCACCCAATGTATCGCGCACGCCCTGAATACGAAGGTCAAGGTTGAGCGATCCAGCCGTGCCTGACTGAATGCAAACCATGCCGCCTTTTGGCTTGTATTCTACAACCTTCTTTGCCAGTTCAACGCCGAATTTATAATTATCGGTGCCGATGAAAGCTGAGCGAAGATCAAAGTTTTCTTTCAGAAGATCGCCATCGAAGGTTACGACCGGAATACCTTTGGCCTTGAACTTCTCGATGATCTTGGCTGCCGATTTCGGATTGGTTGCCGATACTGCCAGGCCGTCGACGCCTTTGGTCAACACGTCATTAAGCACCTGGATCTGCTTGGCTTCATCGACTTCAGAAGGACCGATATAATAGCATGTATCGCCATTATCCTTCGCCGCTTTCTCACAGCCGTCCTTGATCGGCGCACTGAAGACGTCATTCACCGTCTTTACGACGACGGCAAAGGTCTTGGCCGTGGCCGGTACTGGTGCCATTGCGACAAGTGCAAGAACAAGCGCGGAAACGCTTCCCGTAATTTTATGCTTCATGATCTTCCTCCCTGGAAGTTAAACTTTAGATGGAATGAAATGCCCTGCCATACATTCCCGGCCCTGTTCCTCCCTCAAGAACCGATGGAACTGCGTTGCTACGATTTTACATTGCGTGCCCGTTCCAGAAGCACGGCAAACAGGATGAAGCCGCCGACGAATGTTCCCTGCCAGAAGGGGTTGACGCCTGCGAGCAACAGCGCATTGCGAATGACTTCGATGAGAAGTGAACCGATAACGGCGCCAGCCGCTGTGCCATAGCCGCCAAGCAGGTTGGCACCTCCAATGACGGTACCCGCAATGACCTGCAACTCCTGCCCCTGGCCGAGAGCATTGGTGGCAGCGCCAAGCCAACCAACCAGAAAGATCGCGCAGAGACCGGTAATCGCGCCAACGATCATATAAACAGAGACCTTGATCAGATCGACCGGAATACCTGTCAGACGGGCGGCGGCTTCGTTGCCGCCAATTGCGCGTACATAGCGGCCCCATCGGGTCATCGACAGCGCGAACTGCATCACAATGGCGAGAATGATCACGGCCCACAACACATTAGGCAAACCAAGAACGGAACCACTTCCAAATGCCGCCAGCGCCGCATCGGAACCGCCGAATTCATAAACGACCTGATTGTTGGTGACGACCAGCGTGAGCGAACGAGCAATGCTCATCATACCAAGCGTTACGATGAAAGGCGGTAGGCGCAGATAGGCAATGAAGACACCATTAACCAGTCCGATCAGAGCTCCAACGAGAATGACACCGAAAACGCCAAGCGGAAACGGCACGCCTGAAGACAAAAGAAGCCCGAGTGTCACGCCCGTCAGACCAAGTGTGGAGCCAACCGAAATGTCGATGCCACCGGTCATGATCACAGGCGTCATGCCGATGGCAATGATCGCGATAAAGCAGAAGTTCTGGGCGATATTGGAGATGTTATTGGCCGAAAGAAAATTCGGCGCGATCAATCCCACTATTATGCCAATGACCGCCACAGCGATGGCGATCCACATTTCCTGACTCTTCAGAATTCCGGACAAAACGCTGCGTTCACTGTGCGTAAAAACCAGATCGAGATTGGTTGCATCGACAACTGTCTTGCGTGCTTCTTCCATTCTGCTCCTCCTCACGCTGCCTGCTTGGCGCCGGTGATCAGCGCGGTGATTTCTTCGGGCGAGGAATGCTCTATCCGTTTGTCGGCAACCTTCGTGCCGCGCCGCATGACAATGACCCGGTCGCACACGCCAAAGACGTCCGGCATGCGGTGGGAAATCAGAATGACGGCAATGCCGCGTTCCTTGAGGCGTTTGATAAGGGCGAGCACTTCGGCGACCTGGCGCACGGAAATTGCGGCTGTCGGTTCATCCATCAAGACGACCTTGGCGTCGGCAAGACGGGTTCTGGCGATAGCAACCGCCTGCCTCTGCCCGCCCGACATGCGTTGCACCAGATCGCGGGGCCGCGTTTCCGATTTCAGCTCACGAAAAAGCTCCGCTGCCTTCTCTCGCATTGCCTTGTGATCGAGCACACGGAAGGGCCATACGCCTTTCATGATCTCGCGTCCGAGAAACACGTTTGCGGCCGCGCTCAGATTATCGCAAATGGCCAGATCCTGATAAACGACCTCAATGCCGGCGCGGCGCGCATCAAGAGGCTTGTGAAAGTGAACAGGCCTGCCGTCGATCAGATATTCTCCTTCGGTCGGGCTGAAATTACCGGCCAATATCTTCACAAGGGTTGATTTCCCTGCCCCATTGTCGCCCATCAGGCCAATGGCTTCGCCGGGCTCCACGCTGAACGACACGCCGTCAAGCGCCCGGATTGCACCGAAGTGCCTGGCGATATTCTTCAGTTCCAGTAGCGCCATCTTCTCCTCCCAAATGGTGCTGACGGTTCCATCAAAACAGGAACCGCCCTAGGGGTGCAGTGCCCTCACCGTTTCAGCCGTTTCTTTGCATATTTTCTGGCGGCGCATATGTTCGGCCACCGCTTTGGGTGCACCATGCAAAACACCGCGCCATCCAAGCTCGGCCCAACGCAAAACCATGGGCCGCCCGGTTTGATCGAACGGCGCTTTTTCCTTAATCAACGCATGAAGCCTGCTGCGCGGGAAATCCACCATCTCGCAGACACCACCGCCCAGCACGATAAGATCGGGTGAAAACAGTGCAGACGCAGTCGCGACTGCCGTTGCCATATCCTGAACAAAACGGCTGACCTCCGCCGCCAGCAGCGTGTCCGGCTGGCGGGCAACCGATGAAAAGACCGCTTTTATTGGCGTCTCATATTTATCGGCAAGAACGGTCAGGGCCCGACCCGAGACGTAGGTTTCGAGGCAGTCGATCTTCAATCCGTTGAGCTGACGGCCTTCCGATCCGAATGGAATATGACCGATCTCCAATGCCCAGCCCGCACCGCGAAACGGGTGACCATCCTGGATGAAAGCGGCTCCAACGCCAGTTCCGAAATAAACGCCAAGTACAGCCTGTCCATCTCTTCCCACCCCGGCTACGGTTTCGCCCATCAGCGCCAGCACCGAATCCCGTTCGAGATAGACGGGAAAGCCGATCCTGGCCGAAAGCTCTGTGGCAAGCCTGCGGCCATTGAGCTTTAAGATGTTACCGGCAAAAAGAACGGTATCCTCATCAATATCGAGAAAGCCCGGCACAGTTGCGACCATCAAGTCTGGCTCGATACCGGCCTCCAGCACAACAGTACGGACCATCGATGCCAGACTATCGATCGGGTCTTGCGTACGCATCACGTCGGACGAAAAAAGACGGCTATAAAGCTGCGGTTGGCCAGACAGATTAAAGCCGAATTTGACATTCGTTCCACCAATATCGGCGACAAGGCATTTTGCAGCTTGAATATCGCGAGAAAGATCAAAAGTCATGGCCGCTCGCCCCGCAATTGGTCAAGAAAGTCCGAAAGGGCTGCACGAAACTCTGCAATGTAGCGTTGCTTGCTGGAAGATTTTCCGGTGATCTCGCAAAACTGCGCACCGGGAATAAGATCGGCCAAGGTATGGGCCGTTGTTAGCGGATGGACATAATCGCAAGCGTTACCGATCACCAGTACCGGTTTGTCGAGCGCGCGGATCGTCTCTTCACTGACGCCAGGACCATCAAGCGGTATCCGGGATAAAAGCGCAACCGTACTGTCCGAACGGGGCCGGTTGAAGAACCAGCGCAGGGACTGGGCGTTATCGGGTGATACGGCTTCTACTTCTGCAAGTGTCGCCGAGCAGGAAAACGTGGAAGCTCCCTTTTCAGCTCCTTGCTCAGCAATGAGCCGGGCAACTTCGACATAAGGTTTCAGGGTTTGTGGCGCGGGTTCCACCACCCAAGCGGGGCGGGCAAGGATGATCGCATCGACAGCCGCATCACGGGAGCCAACGCGAAGAGCAATAGTCGCTCCCAGCGAAATGCCGCCAATCACATAGTGCGACAGGCCAAGATGATCTGCCAGTTCGCGAATGTCGTTGCTGAAGGTCGCGATAGATAGTTTGTCTTCGTCGCCAGTTTCGGACTGTCCATGGCCACGACATTCGAGAGTGATGCGCTTCCAGCCAACGATATCCGGGAAGACTTCTGCCGGTTGCGCACGATCCGCTCCCAGACCATGCTGCCAGAAGACTGGCCTTCCTTCTCCTTTGATCTCAAAGCCAAGACGTGTGCCGTCACTCGTCAGGAAGGTCGAGGCGGTCATAGCCTTTGCTCCTTCACCAGTTGCGACAGATAGCGTCCTGCACGCCCGGCATCCTCTGCCTCGAAACCATGCCCGATCAGTGCGCCATCAAAACCTGCCTTACGCAAAAGCGCCGCAAACGTTTCCAGATGCACCGCCCCGTCTCCCGGACAAGTGACACCTCCCTGCCGGTCAACATCCTTCGCATGGGCCAGAACAAGCGCTTGAAAAAGCAGATCGGTTGCTTCCGACATGATTTCATCCTGCCGCGGAAGGTCGGCTCCGACGAGATTTGCGGCATCCAGAATAATGCCAAGTGGTGCCGTTTTTCCAACCTCGTCGAGCAACCGGCGGGCTGCTTGCGCATCACAGACAACATTGCCAGGCTCCGGCTCGATACCGAGTTTTAGCCCGTTCAGGCTTGCAAGTTCGAGCGCGGCATCCATTTCGGCCCGCATATCCCGCCATGCGGCATCGCTGCGATTATCCGCATGCGCCTTCCACATGTCGCCAGCATTGCGGGAACCCGTGCAGAGCGTCACTATTGGTGCGCCGATTATCACGGCCGCGCGAATGACATTGGCAAAAGCACGACGGCTTTCAAGCCTTACGCCAAGGTCGGGATGCGCCATATTATAAGTGCCCGAAAGCTCAACAATATCGATCCCTGCAGCTTTTGCATCTTCCGCAACACCGGCCAGCTTTTCTTCCGGTAAGACATGGGGAAGACTTGGCAAGCCGACACCGGAAAGATTGAACTGTACCGCTTTAAATCCATCACGCGCCGCAGCCGCGCATATCTCTGCCGCTGTAGCATAGGGATAAGTCCTACCGAATATTCCGGGCTGCATCACAACGCTCCCGCAACATCGGACAGCGCGACGCGTTCGTCCATTTTGGCCGACTGGGCAATGGCGACCATCGCTCTGATCGAGGCAACACCATCGTCAATCGAGGCGCCGCGCAAGGGCGTTCCATTGAGAACGGTATCAGCAAAGCCTTCCAACTGACGGCGATAGAAATGACCGTCCGCACCAAGCATCCGCCGCGTCTCGGCAGTCTTTTCATGAAAAATATCGACTTCGCTGGATTTATAATACCAAGGATTGAAAATCTTCCCAACAACGCTGCCGTGTTCACCATACATCTGGAAACCTTCATGCCAATCCATCCGGACAGCAATCGTCAAATCCAGATGACCGAGCGTGCCGTTTGCAAAATCGGTTTCCACAAACCAGCAGTAAGCACCATATTTTTCCGACAGCCTTGTGCGAACCCCGGTAATCGGACCCGCCAGAAAACGGGCAAGATCAACCAGATGGCTGCCATGCGCCAGCATGAAATAGCGTTGCTTGTTCGCCTTCGGATCACCGCCCGGTTTCAGGCTGGACTTTCCCTGACGGGCAAGCGGCTGCACGGCGTCCGTAACCGTATAGCGATGAGTTGAATCGCAATACCAGGCCTTGAGCGCCATGATCTCGCCCATCTCGTCGCGAATAAAATCCCGCGCAGCCTCGATGCCAGGATCGAAACGCAGCATATGACCGATTTGCAGAACGAGGCCGGAACGCTCCACTTCGGCCTTGAGCTTCTCGACTTCCTCAATCGATATCCCGATGGGCTTTTCGCACAAAACATGCTTTCCGGCGGCGAGCGCCTTGAGCGCTGCCGGCACATGGAAAGCGTCCGACGTGGCGATCACAACCGCTTCAAGATCGTCATCGGCAAGCATTTCATCGTAATCGTAATAAATTCTGGAAGCGTCGTAGAAAGAACCGAAACGATCAGCGAGTTCCCTGTCCGCATCGCAAACGGCGTGAAGGATGGCATTGCTGGATTTCTGAACCGATTCCAGATGTGCAAATTGTGCAATGGGACCACAACCAAGAATACCGACACGAAGAGTGCGCGCCTGCTTTTTCAAAAACCTTCTCCCATTTTTTAAATTAGTATTTGTATAAGACAAATACTAATTAGCGTCAATATTGAATTTTCAGCTTGAGAAATTCATACCTGCGGTCTTGTAAGGTGATGAATCGGCTCTGTTTTCCAAAAGCGCCATATCGAAGATTGTATCCTGCACGATGGTAGCGGCTCCGATTGCAACCACGTCCAGACTTGTCGATGCGAGTCGGATCGGCGGCCTGGCAAAACCGTAGATCAGAAGTCGGTCGAGCGTCTCTGCAACACGCGCCTCAACCACTGGATAAAGCTGCGCAAGCGGGCCACCCAGTACAATCTGACGCGGATCGACAAGATGCACAGCATTTGCAAGTCCGACGGCCAATGTCTCGCTCCAGATCGCGAGTGCTTCCAAGACCTCACTTTCGTTTTGCCGACGCAGAATGGCATCCACCGTTTCCATGACCGTTCCTTCCGCCGGGCAAAAGCTCTCGAAAAAGGCAAAGCCTGCCAGCATTTCAAACGTATCGGTGCGACCGGCGGCAGTCACCAGTGTATGACCGATTTCCCCCGAATAACCATGACCTCCCCCAGCTACCTTGCCCTCTCGCACCAAAGCTCCCCCGATTCCTTCGGACATGAGCACCAGAAGCAGATCCTCCGTTTCGAGATCCAGGCCCGTTGCGCGCTCGGCGGAGGCGAAGGCAGAAGCATCATTGTGTATTCTTACCACCCAGTCGGGTGGCAGACTTGCTGCCAGCTTTCGCCACATCGGAAAACAACGCCACCCAAGAAAGGGCGCGTTGACCACCACGCCGTCCATATCGACCAGGCCGGGAATTGCGACGCCAATGCCGCAGATACGCTCGGACGGCAATCCCGCCTCAGCGACTAGCGCCTCCACCAGACCTAGAATGCGCCCGACAATCTGATCCGGATCGCGGAAATCGCCGATCCGAACGGAACGACGCGCAACGACGTTTGAAACCAGATCGAGGACCGCGACAGTTATCGAACGCATGCCTATTTCGATACCGATCGAAAAAGCACCTTTCGGGTCCAGCATAACGTCAACGCCTGGTCGCCCCACACGTGCGCCGGGCTGGCTGTTTGCGCCTTCCATGACAAGCCCATCGTTCAGCAGAGCCACCATCGCATTACCGACGGTCGCGCGGGTCAGGCCAAGCTCCCGTGCAATATCGGCGCGCGACATAGCCGCGCCCCGGCGCAGCAGACGCAAGATACGCATCGCATTTATATGTCTGAGAAGTTGGGTTGTAACAGTCATTCATCCCGCTCCGAAGCGTTTGACGCTGTCACCTAATTATGTGTATCATAATATGTCCAGCGTTATCTGTTAGTCATTTAATACCGCAGTAAAGTCACCACTGGACCTTGCTTTCGCAATTCCAGTCGCCGCCGAATCTACCAGTAATACTCAATCGATGCGCTTGATCTGACACGGGTACCTACCTCCAAATAGATTAAAATCCAGATCATTAGAGAGCGGGTTACATCATTAAATCTGCGCACCACTTGATCTTGTGACAGCGAAAGTAGCCAGATTTTATCAGCCAGCCCAAATATACATACTCGATCCCAAACCCAATCCAGCCCCCCCCTTTCCGACTGAAAGAATGTTCTCCAAAAGCTCATCCGGAACCGGACATCTGACTTTTCAAAAAAGCTGTTGACAGTTCTTGGATGCGCATGTAGCCTAAATAATAACCGCCGAGCAAGGATGCTTATTAAAGCGGCACTCATAATCATATTCGGCAAAAGCGCCCCTTGGCAGGAATTCCTGCCATGGGGCATTTTTCGTTTGAGGCCAAGATGAAACAATTCGACCTTGAAATCGGACTGCTTTTCTCGACAACCGGCTCATACGAGACGGTGGCCCGCAGCATGCATAACGGCGCCACTCTCGCCTGTCGTGAAATTGAATCCGATGCTCACCTCAACACCCGGCTCGTACCGTTCTCGCTGAATCCCGGCGGACGTGTTGATCGCTATCCCGAGGCAGTTGAGACAATGGTCGCCCGGGGCATTCGTCACATTATTGGCTGTTATACTTCATCAAGCCGCAAGGAGGTCATCCCCTTTATCGAAAAGGCGGATGCCCTTTTATGGTATCCGACCCATTACGAAGGTTTCGAGGCAACCAATAACGTTATCTACACCGGCGCAGCACCCAATCATCATATGTCGCCGCTCATCGATTTCCTGTTTGGCAATTTCGGCCGTCGCGCCTTTTGCATCGGCTCCAATTACATATGGGGTTGGGAAAGCAACCGGGTGTTACGGGAGGGGCTGCAACGACGCGGCGGCGAGGTGCTGGCCGAACGATACGTGCCGGTGGGCGAAACCGATATGGACACAATTGTCGATGCCATACTCGCGATCAAGCCCGACTTCGTTTTCAATGCGCTGATCGGTGTTTCTTCCTATTCCTTCTTTCGCACATTGCGACGCAAGTGCCGCGAGCGCGGCATCGATCAAGCCTCGCGTTTTCCCGTAGCAAGCTGCAATCTCTCGGAACCGGAACTCGAAGCCATCGGAGCGGAAGCCATCGATGGGCACATCAGTTCAAGTGTCTATTTTTCCTCGCTGCCCGGCGAACGCAACAATGGCTTTGTTGCCGATTATGCCGCCATGTTTCCTGAAGGCCCGGTCGTCTCGGCCGAAGCCGAGGGAGCTTATATCGCCGTCAACCTTCTTGCCCGATCTATCGCGGATGCCGGAACCACCGATGTAGCCGCCGTCAAGAGAGCCGTGATCGGTCAACGCTTTCAGGCACCTCAAGGCCTCGTCTCGATCGATCCGCAGACTTTTCATGCAACGCTGACGCCACGAATAGGTCGCTCCCGTCCGGATGGCCGCTTCGACATTCTGGTTGAGGCGAGCACTCCGGTCCGCGCCGATCCTTATCTCGTTCGCTCTTCAACCTCTCTGGACGCCGCGAGGCGAAGGGAAATGTTGAGGGCCGTATCATGAGAACGCATCGCCTGATACAGAATTTCAGCGGTCGCCGCGCCTTGATCTGGGCCCTTGCCGGTCGGACAACGGAAGCACTCACACCGTCTCTCGTAAAGCTTGGCCTTACGGTCGAAACCGTCGAGATTAATTCCTGCTCTAAACCGCTCATCGATGAAACACTGAATAGCGATGCTGCCGTGCTGTTCATCGATGGCGATCTGGCGCTGCCAGCATGCTGGCAGGATATCGGTGAACAGCGTTTCACCCGCGCGCCACTACCCGTGGTCGGCCTTGTCGGCATCGAAGCGCCAAGCCGCCTCAAGGCGTTGATGCAATTGGAGGCTTCAGCATTTCTCACCAAACCGGTCTATGGGGGGGCCGTTTACTCCGCGCTTTATCTGGCCGTCAACCAGTTCAATCAGCGCGAAATGCTCCGCGACGCCCTCGATGACCTGTTCGACAAACGGCGCAAGCGCGCCTTTGTCATCAAGGCAGTCCTGGAGATCATGAGAAGCGGGCACATGAACGAAGACGACGCCTATGCGCGATTGCGTAAGGAAAGCATGCGCCAGCGCATGAGCATCGAAGACTACTGCGTCGGCATGGCGACAGTGAAGAACGCGCATCATAAGCGCGACGATCAAGAATGGGAACAGCAAGCTCGAGAAGGTCTCATCAACTCGGCTTCATAAACAAAACGGAGAATCACATGTTAAAACAGAATATTGGCGCCCTCGCGGCGCTAGGGATAGTATTGTCTTTTTCCTGCTCGGCAATGGCTGCCGATGCGATCAAGCTGGGCGTACTAGAAGACCAGTCGGGCGATTTTGCGGTTGCCACGATTGGAAAGGTTCATGGCATTCAGCTTGCCACCGATGAAATCAACGCCAGCGGCGGCATCGCCGGACGCCCGCTCGAACTGGTGATTTACGACACCCAGTCCGACAATACGCGCTATCAGGAATTCATGCGTCGTGTCCTTCAGCACGATAAGGTCGATGCGGTTTTCGCAGGCTTCTCCTCTGCTTCGCGTGAGGCTTACCGCCCTATCGTCAATCAGTTCAATGGCCTTGCATTTTACAACAACCAGTATGAAGGCGGCGTCTGCGATGCCAACATGATTGTCACGGGTGCAGTGCCAGAACAGCAGTTCTCGACGCTTTTGCCATACATGATCAAGACTTACGGCAAGAAGATTTACACGATTGCAGCCGACTACAATTTCGGCCAGATATCCGCGGAGTGGGTGCGCAACATCGTGAAGGAAAACGGCGGTGAAATGGTCGGTGAGGAATTCATCCCTCTCGGCGTATCCCAGTTCTCCCAAACCATTCAGAACATTCAGGCGGCAAAGCCAGACGTCCTTGTGACCCTGCTCGTCGGCACAGCCCAGGCCTCCTATTACGAGCAGGCCGGTGCCGCACAACTCAACATCCCGATGGCTTCGTCTGTCAATGTCGGCCAGGGTTACGAACATAAGCGTTTCAAGGCACCAAGCCTTGCCAACATGTATGCAACCGTCAACTATGTCGAAGAAGTCGATACGCCGGCAAGCAAGGCCTTCGTAGAGAAGTGGCACAAGAAATTTCCGAACGAACCCTACATCAACCAGGAGGCGGAGAACTCCTACAGCGCTGTCTATCTCTATAAACAGATGGTCGAGCGTGCAGGTTCAACGGACCGCGAAGCAATCCGCAAGGTCATTGCTCAAGGTGACGTATGCTTCGACGCGCCGGAAGGCAAAGTCTGTATCGACCCGAAAACCCAGCACATGTCGCACACGATTTATCTGGCGCATGTGAAGGAGGATCATTCCATAGAATTTCCCACCGTATGGCATGACGTCAAACCCTACTGGCTCGGCGAAGCCGGTTGCGACCT
>JAATGD010000162.1 GCA_015654965.1 Hyphomicrobiales bacterium | reverse complement strand
TGCTTGATCATCGCATTGACGACAAACGTCGCGTGGTGAGTTTCGAGGTGAACAGCATATTTGCCTTTGTGCGCTGGATGTCCAATGGCTACGGCACCCTGATCTCCCGCATCGACATTGTGCGAGCAGTCGAAACAAACGAGCCATACCAGACCCTGCCCTTTGTCACACCGGGCGGCGACATTCTGCTGCGCATGCATGGCTGGCCAAAGGTTCAGCAGGTAATGGACGTCATCGAGACGATTGAAAAGCTCGGCATTGATCCTGCAACCGTATCACCGGACTACTGGCGGCATGTTCATAACCGTCTGACCGTCAACCAGCCGTTTCGGCCCTATTCCAAAGATCAGCACAAGGCATGGCTGAAGCGCAGGAGGATTGCGCCATGACGGCGCGCCGCCTGACAATCCTTTTCATGCTGGCGGGAACCGCGTTGATTGCGCTACCAGCATGGTATCCGCCCAACATCCGTCTCATCTGGAACGCATCGGCCAGTGTGCCGGTCGGGCTGTACCGGATCGTCCCGCTGCATGTGTCAGAGGGCGACCGGCTCGACGTCACCGATCTGGCTGTCGTCGTGCCGCCCGATGATCTCGCGACCTTCCTTGATGAGCGCGGCTATCTGCCAAAAGGCGCGCCGCTTCTAAAGCGCGTGCTGGCGCTTGGCGGAGTTGAGGTCTGCCGCGTCGGAAGCGCCATCATCGCCTACGACATGAGCTATGGGCGTGCCCGCGAGCACGACAGCCAAGGCCGCCCACTGCCCGTCTGGCAAGGTTGCCGGATACTCGCCGATGGCGAAGCCTTCTTCATGAACTGGGACAGTCCCGACAGCTTCGACGGGCGGTATTTCGGGCCGCTGCCCATCACAACCGTCGTCGGCCGGGCGATCCCGATCTGGACCACCGGAGATCCAAACCCTTCCACCGACAATGACGACAATCCGGCCCTCAACGCGCCGTAACGCCGCTTTCCCAAAATCAACAACCAATAGAATGGAGCATCATCATGAGCCAGATTGGCACGTTCACCCGAACCGCAGATGGTTTCTTCGGGCGCATTCGCACGCTCACCCTCGACGCCGAAGTGACTATCCTTCCGGTAGACAACACAGACGCAGAGAACACACCCGAACATCGTGTTTTTCTCTATGGCATAGAAGTCGGTGCGGCGTGGGAACGCACTGGCGAGAAAGCCGGAACATGGCTTTCCATCACCATTGACGATCCATCCTTTGGCGAGCCGATCCGCGCACGACTGTTCGAGTCGGATGCAAAGAAAGACATATGGAGTCTGCACTGGTCGCGAAGAATGCGACGCGACAATGAGGCATGAAGCCATGCCCCGCAATCGTTCCTGCTTATCGTTCAGCGCACTCCCCTGGATCGATCATGCGCCGGTCACTCCCCTAGACCCGATCGCCTATCAGGCGGCCGACGCGCGCCGCGAAGGTCAAGGGCGGCGGCGTGTTTTCCAGCAAGCGAACTCAAGCTTCAGTGTTTCCCGTCTGGAAAATGTGTGCCGCCGGCGAAGCCTTGCCCTTGACCACAGCGAGCAAGATGGCAGGATGATGGGCAATCGAAGCGGCGGCCTATACGCGGCCATTCCGACAATCATGACATTGCTTTGCGCATGCGTGATAGCCATTATCCTGCCTGCCGCTGCGATCGCCGACGAACGCGATATCGGCACCCCGAGTAGCAGCGCCATTGCCGTTTCATCTACACAGAAGCTTCCGTTTGCCCGTTCATCAGTGGGCACGCCTATTACCAATCTATGGGCAGAACATATCGCAGAAGCCTCCCACCGTTTCGCCATTCCTGAGCGATGGATACGCGCCGTTATTATCGCCGAAAGTGACGGCAATCCGCACGCGCTTTCTCGCGTCGGTGCAATGGGCTTGATGCAGATCATGCCTGCCACATGGGAGGAATTGCGCAACCGACACGGACTTGGCGGTGACCCCTATGATCCTCGCGAAAACATTCTGGCGGGCGCGGCCTATCTTTCCGAACTGCACGATCTCTACGGTTCTTCGGGCTTCCTCGCAGCCTACAATGCCGGTCCCGGCAGATACGAAAAGCATCTTATCACCGGTGATCCATTGCCCGCCGAAACGCGCGCGTACTTGGCAAAGATCATACCAATGATTGACATGAATTCTGCACTTTCACCGCCAACGAGGCGTCAACTGATTGATGAAGAACCTGCTGCCAACGTGATCTTCGCAGTAACAACAAACAGCAATTCTCTTGACGTAAATCGTACGTCGGCAGCGCATTCTGCGATCTTCATAGCCCGTACAACAGTTACATCCGGCGACAAACAATCGGCAGACGATCATCCTTCCTACCGTCCATCCAACTCCAGCACGATCACCGATCTTTCGGCGCTCGCACCGCCGTCCGATGGCCTGTTCATTCCCAGGCCCCGTCATGGAGTTGTAGAATGACATGCTTCCCATCAATCGCACCGTGGCGGGCTATTTCGCAGCGTGGAGTGCGATGGGAGGATCGGCGGGAATGTCAGGGGAGGACACGCAAGATAAAAGCGCATGCGCAGCAAATCCGTTTTCCCTTGCCGGTCAACAATTTGTGCTCTGCATGGCGGTCGGTCGTGGGCATGAATTCCGGCAAGCCTTTGAAATTCAGCAGGTTGGTATGCACGGGCATTATTGTGGACTGGAGGGAATAGCTGATGACCAGCGACGATGACAAATTCCGCATTCGTCCGGGCCTTATCCGCTCCACACGTTCATCTGCCAGGCCGAAGACATTCATCGCCCACGTGCTAAAGGCAGCCAATCGTGCCGGTCCCCTGCCCGCGCGGTCTTCCGGTTCTGCTTCCAGACCGGGTTCTTTTGCTGCCGACAAAGGCCGCTCGACTTTTGGCCGTGGCCATACCGCCTTTGGGAGATCGCGCCTCTTCAGCCCTTCCCGCCGCGTCATGGTCAAAGCCCGCATCGTACGTCATACCGGAAAGGCATTTTCCTCGGCACCACTTTCCGCCCATCTTTCCTATCTGCGCCGCGATGGCGTCACGCGTGATGGTGAAACAGCTTCCATGTTCGACCGCGACGGGGATCGGGCCGACCATTCTGCTTTCGCCGATCGTTGTTCCGACGTCAGGCATCATTTCCGCTTCATCGTCTCTCCTGAGGATGCCGGTGAGATGGAAGACCTGCGTGCATTCACCCGCGATCTCGCCAGACAGATGGAAGCCGATCTTGGAACGGACCTAGACTGGATCGCCGTCGATCACTGGAATACCGACAATCCCCACGTGCATCTTATGGTGCGTGGTGTTGATGGTGCCGGAAGGGATCTTGTCATCGCCCGCGACTATATCTCTGCCGGACTGCGCTCACGTGCAGAAGACCTGGTTTCCATCGAACTCGGCCCGAAACCCGAACATGAGATCACCAGCGCCCTTGAGCGTGAGATCAATGCCGACCGCTGGACGCGTCTCGACGGTGCCATTCGTGGTCTTGCGGACGAGACCGGCCACGTCGATCTTCGACCCGACCAGGGAATGACAGGCCCCGACGATCCTGAATTCCGAAGACTGCTCATTCGTCGGATGCAGAAGCTGGAAAACATGGGGCTGGCCATACCGGAAGACCCCGGCGAATGGACCTTGAAGCACGACGCGGAAAAGACCCTGCGCGATCTCGGAATGCGCGGCGATATCATCAAGACGATGCACCGAGCCTTCACTGAACAGGGACAGGATCGCGGCATCGGTGATTACGTCATCGACAGCGCCGCCACTCTGTCAGCCGACACACCGATCATTGGCAGGCTGGTGGAAAAGGGCTTGCACGACGAACTAACCGGCGAAGCCTATGCCGTGATCGACGCCACGGACGGTCGGGCACATCATGTTCGTTTTCGTGGAATGGAAGTCTTTGAGCACGCAATGGACATCAGCGGCATTGTCGAAGTCCGGCGTTTCGGCAATGCCGATGATCCTAAACCGACGCTGTCGCTCGCCAACCGTTCCGATCGGGATGTGTCACAGCAGATCACAGCACCCGGTGCTACATGGCTGGATCATCGTCTGGTTGAGGCCGACCCCATGCCGCTTGCCGAGAGAGGTTTCGGCGCGGAAGTTCGGAATGCCATGGCTGCACGGGCGGAACACCTCGCCGATGAAGGTCTTGCCCGCCGCCAGGGCCGGCGCATTATCCTCCAGCGCAACCTGCTCGCAACACTAAGAGAACGCGAACTGGACGCCGTGGCCGAACGCCTTGCCGCAGAAACCGGCCTCAATCATCTCGACAAGGCCAAACCCGGAGAATACGTCTCCGGCACCATCCGCCAGCGTCTCGATCTTTCCTCCGGCCGCTTCGCCATGATCGAGACCGTCGATCCAGATGGCGGTCTCGGCTTCCGGCTCGTGCCATGGTCGAAGGAAGTTGACAAAAAGATCGGCCAGCACATCACCGGCGTCATGCGAGATACGGGCGGCATCGACTGGTCTATCGGAAGAAGCAGAGGACTCGGCTTGTAATGATGTCTTTCCTTTTTGCACGCGATAACCGCCGTTTGCTTTACGGCAATGCCAGAGGACTTGCCCGCGCGAAAACTATCACTGCATGTTCGCAGGAAACCAATCGCCAAAATGCAAAGGAACTGCGTTTTCGTCATGCGCACCCGGCTCAACCTGACACTGCCCGCCGAACTGGTGGTGAAGATCAATGATCTGTCATCCCGAAAAGGACTATCCCGCTCGGCAATCGTTGAAGCAGCCGTGTCGTCGTTCCTGTCGCCCGACGGTCCTGACCGGATGGAAGCGGCCTTCACCAGGCGTCTTGACCGGATATCCCGACAGGGACAGCGGCTCGAACGCAATATCGGCATCGCCACCGAAACACTGGCCTTCTTCATCCGCTTCTGGCTGACGGTGACGCCTCCACTGCCACCGGATGCTCAAGCCTCAGCCCGTGCGAAAGGCAATGAGCGGTTCGATCATCTTATCGAGGCAGTGGGTAGGAAACTGCAAAGCGGGAGCAGCATTCTCGATGAAATCCCAATTGATGTTCCGGTTGGAAATGGTCCTGACAAGGAAATCAATTAACAGCGCCTACAGCGGAATACTGGTTTATAGGCTGGCAGGCCAAGATGCCTTCGAGAAACTTAACGGCTGGCCGCCTGCCCATGCTCCCGGTCTTTTGCTATTGCCCTCGCCTTGAACAGAAAGCGGCGAAGAGCTGGATTCTCATTTGCCGGGCTCCATACCATGCTGAATTCAACAGATGCGTCAGCTATTCGTCGATAAACAACGCCCGGAAATGCAATTGAAGTGAATGCTTCGCCAGCAATGGCGATCCCCTTGCCAAGTCCGACCAGCGGCAGAAGATTATCATGGTGCAGATCGCAATGCTCGATCACCGGATGCTGATCATATGGCTTCATCTGGTCGGCAATGTAATCATGCATTTCCCGACCCGCTGCCAGTTCGCTGACCAGGAAATGGCTTCCCACCAGATCCTGCCACGTGATGCTGTCTGTCTGGTCCGATTGAGCAAGCGGATGGTTTTCCGGCAACGCTGCATAGACGGCTTCTGTCCAGAGCGGTTCAACCCGGCAGCCAAATATATCCTGATATCCGGCAAGGAAAGCCACATCCATCGAATTGGAACGGATTTCACCGATATGCGAAAGAGCAGAGCCTTGACTGTATCTCAACCGAATGGAGGGGTTCTCATGCTTGTACTCGGAAAGGAGCTCCGGCAAGAAACCCGAAGCCAGTGACGAAAACAGGCCGATGCTGACTTCTCCGGTTTCCACATCGCCTTCCGCATAGACCTGATCGAAGGCTTCCTGCATTTCGTTGAAGACGCGGCGAATGCGCCGCAGAAAATCCTGACCGGCTTTTGTCAGCTTTACCCCTTTGTTGGAACGAAAGAAAAGCGCAACGCCGACTTCTTCTTCCAGGTCACGCAGCCGGTGGCTGAGTGTCCCGTGCAAAACGCCCAATGCATCTGCTGCTCTTCTCATACCACCGTGATCGGCAACTGCCATGAAATATCGTAAATGCCGCAACTCGATTTCCATGATGCAGTCTCCTCCTGCTTCGTCCGATCAATACATCTCAATACTGGTCGCCATAACTGAAAGTACGTTTCGATTAACACACCACATCAATGCTATTCTTATTTATGTTTAATACATTTTGGAATTTATAATTAAATTATATTATATTTTGTAATTTTGGACGAAATATTTATTATCAATTATGCCACCCGTAAAGAATCCAAGAATTTGCACCAAAAAATGTTACCGGAAGAGACAGCGTCCAGCATATCGTCGCGTACACAGCAATCACCAGTCCCGGGTTCATCGGATGATCAAACCTCCATCCAGACTGGTCAGACATGCTGGCCGCCGTTAACACTGATTTCCGCACCGTTGACGTAGGACGCCTCACCTGAGCACAGGAAAAGGATTACACGGGCGATCTCCGTTGGATCACCTAGTCTATGCATGGGGATTTGGTCGGCGACTATTTTTTCCGTGCCTGGTGAGAGTATCGACGTATCGATTTCTCCAGGAGCGATCGCATTGACTCGAATTCCGTAACGGGCAAATTCGGAAGCTTGCTCGCGTGTCAACGCAGCTAAAGCTGCTTTCGAACAGGCATATGCAACACCTGCAAATGGGTGAACCCGAGAGCCCGCGATCGATGTCACGTTGACAATTGCCCCGTTCGTCGCCTTGAGTTCCGGCAAAAGAAGCCGGGATAATGCTGCCGCTGAAAATAAGTTGACGTTAAAGACAGCCAGCCAGTCCTCATATGAAGTATCAGAGACGCCCATGCGAACGCCGCCTTCAAGCTTCGGGGAAATTGCCGCATTGTTGACAATTGCAAAAAGACCGCTTCCTCCAAGACGTTCACTTACTTCTGCTGCCAATGTTTTATAGCTGTCAGCCCGCGACAAGTCCGCCTGGATATGGTTGTCACGACCTCCTGGCCATGGGCAATCCTCGGCGAAAGCAGCTCTCGACACAGTTAGAACCCGCCATCCTCTTTGATAAAAAAGCTTTACGGTTGCATGGCCAATACCTCGGCTTGCACCCGTCAATAGCATGGTGCGTTGCGATGCATGAGGTTCATTTCGACCAGAAAACATAGACGACTCCAATGGCTAGAACGGCTTGATGACGACAAGACCGACCACGACTATTACGATGCAGATGATGCCGACAGCAGCAAACCGGATGGCGGCGATACCGCGTGACTGCTGCTCAAGAGTGAGACGTCTCAGACCGCCCGATAGCATGCCGTGAATCCCGGAAAGTACAATGACGAGGGCAATTTTGACTATTAGCCAGGGCTGTGACAGCCATTGACCAGTGACCGCTAGCGCGAGCCCGAATGCCCAGACCATCAGCATCGCAGGCGTTGTCACCCTTCGATCCCAACGACGAATCCGCGTAAAGAATGCACCTCGGCGCGCCTCGGACACGTCTACAGGCATAACGTTGACAGCGGTTGTTGTGATGGCAACGGTCAACATGCCCCCAATCCAGATGATAGCCGCAGCAACATGGATTGCTTTTAACCAAAGGTAGTCCATCGGGTTTCCTTAAATTGAAGACTGTAGGGTAGCTTGGCGTCGTGCAAGCGCGCGATCGTTTAGGAAGCCACCAAAAGGAATGAAGGCTGAGACGACCATCCGGACGACCTCGAACCGGTCGTAGTCACCACCCGCCACCGTTTGGATAAAGGTCCACGCATAGTAGACGAAGGCTATACCGTGGATGGGGCCCATGACCGAGACAGCCATAGGAAACCCATTGAGATGCTTTAACGGTACTGCGATGCAAAGAAGCAATATGAGTGTTATGGCTTCGATCACAGA
>JAATGD010000324.1 GCA_015654965.1 Hyphomicrobiales bacterium | reverse complement strand
CGGGCCTTGCCTTTGCGAATCAATATCGCGGCAATGACAATCTTTCCGTGACCTATTTCGGCGATGGTGCTGCTAATCAGGGTCAGGTTTACGAGAGCTTCAATATGGCCGCTCTCTGGAAGTTGCCGGTGCTTTATGTCATCGAAAACAACCGCTATGCGATGGGTACGTCGGTTTCGCGTTCTTCCGCTGAAACCGATTTCTCCAAGCGCGGTGTATCCTTCAATATTCCCGGTATTCAGGTCGACGGCATGGATGTTCGCGCCGTTTCCGCCGCTGCCGAATTTGCAGCCGACTGGGCGCGTTCGGGCAAGGGGCCGCTTATTCTCGAAATGCTGACCTATCGCTATCGCGGTCATTCCATGTCCGATCCCGCGAAATATCGCACCAAGGAAGAAGTGCAGAAAATGCGCTCCGAGCACGATCCGATCGAGCAGGTCAAGCAGCGCCTCATCGAAAAAGGCTGGGCAACAGAAGAAGAGCTGAAGGAAGTCGACAAACAGGTGCGCGACGTCGTCGCCGAAGCTGCCGAATTCGCTCAAAATGATCCGGAGCCGGATGTTTCCGAGCTCTATACGGATATTCTGCTCTGATCTGGAAAGGTGTTGTCATGTCTGTAGAAATTCTCATGCCCGCCCTTTCGCCGACCATGGAAGAGGGCAAACTATCCAAATGGCTGGTCAAGGAAGGCGACAAGGTCACCTCCGGTGACGTGATTGCCGAAATCGAAACCGACAAGGCGACCATGGAAGTCGAAGCGGTGGATGAAGGCACCATCGGCAAGATCCTGATCGCGGAAGGCACAGAAGGTGTAAAAGTCAATACGGCCATTGCCGTGCTGCTCGCAGAAGGCGAAAGCGCGTCCGATATCGGCTCCGCCCCTGCTGCCAAGGCTGAAGCACCCAAGGAAGAGATTAAGGGCGAGCCGAAGGCGGAAACTGCTGGCTCTGTTCCTGCCGCGCCGAAAGTGGAAGTGGCTGCCGACCCGGACATTCCGGCCGGCACGGAATTCGTCTCAACCACAGTGCGCGAAGCACTGCGCGACGCCATGGCCGAGGAAATGCGCCGCGATGAGGACGTCTTCATCATGGGCGAGGAAGTGGCCGAATATCAGGGCGCTTACAAGATCACGCAAGGCCTGCTCGATGAATTCGGCCCGCGCCGCGTGGTCGACACACCGATCACCGAACATGGTTTTGCCGGTGTGGGCGTGGGTGCCGCCATGGCCGGTCTCAGGCCTATCGTCGAATTCATGACGTTCAACTTCGCCATGCAGGCGATTGACCAGATCGTCAATTCCGCGGCCAAGACGCTTTATATGTCGGGTGGACAGATGGGGGCGCCGATGGTGTTCCGCGGCCCTTCGGGCGCTGCCGCTCGCGTGGGCGCACAGCATTCGCAGTGTTATGCCGCATGGTACAGCAATATTCCGGGCCTCAAAGTCGTCATGCCCTATACGGCCGCTGACGCCAAGGGGCTGCTGAAAGCGGCAATCCGCGATCCCAATCCGGTCATCTTCCTTGAAAATGAAATCCTCTATGGTCATCATTTCGATGTGCCCAAGCTTGATGATTTCGTTCTGCCGATCGGCAAGGCGCGCATTCACAAGCAGGGCAAGGATGCAACCATCGTTTCCTTCGGCATCGGCATGACCTATGCGGTCAAGGCTGCGGAAGAACTGGCCACTCTGGGCATCGATGTCGAAATCATCGATCTGCGCACCATTCGCCCGATGGATATTCCGACGGTTATCGAATCGGTCAGGAAAACGGGTCGTCTCGTGACGGTGGAAGAGGGCTTCCCGCAATCTTCCGTCGGCACCGAGATCGCCACCCGCGTCATGCAGCAGGCTTTCGATTATCTCGACGCGCCGATCCTGACGATTGCGGGCAAGGATGTGCCGATGCCTTATGCGGCCAATCTCGAAAAACTGGCGCTGCCAACGGTTGCCGAAGTGGTGGAAGCGGTGAAAACCGTGACCTACACGGCCTGAGGAGAAACTGGACATGCCGATCAAAATCACCATGCCAGCGCTTTCTCCCACCATGGAAGAGGGAAACCTCGCCAAGTGGCTGGTCAAGGAAGGCGACAAGGTAACGTCCGGCGATGTGATCGCCGAGATCGAAACCGACAAGGCGACGATGGAAGTCGAAGCCGTCGATGAAGGCACTGTCGCCAAAATCGTGGTGCCTGCGGGCACGGAAGGCGTCAAGGTCAATGCGCTGATCGCCATTCTCGCCGCCGATGGCGAGGATGTGGCCGAAGCCGCCAAAGGCAGCGATTCAGCACCTGCAAAAGCCGAAGCGCCTAAAGATGAGCCGAAAAAGGAAGCCGCACCCGCTGCGACCCCGGCGCCTGTAAAGGTCGAGCAGCCAGCCGCAAGTGCCGCCCCCGATAAGGGTAACCGGGTTTTCGCCTCTCCCTTGGCGCGTCGCATCGCGAAAGAAGCGGGCGTCGATGTCTCCGCTGTCACGGGCAGCGGTCCGCATGGCCGTGTCGTGCAGCGCGATGTCGAGGCTGCGATCAAGTCGGGCGGGGTACAGGCTGCCGCGCCGCAGGCCGCAAGTGCTGCTGCGCCAAAGCCGGTTTCCGACGATGCCGTTCTCAAACTGTTCGAGGAAGGCTCCTACGAGATCGTGCCGCATGACGGTATGCGCAAGACCATTGCCCGGCGTCTGGTGGAATCCAAGCAGACGGTGCCGCATTTCTACCTGACGATTGATTGCGAACTCGACGCGCTTCTGGCCCTGCGTTCGCAGATCAATGCAGCCGCTCCGCTGGTCAAGACGGAGAAGGGCGAGGTTCCGGCCTACAAGCTCTCGGTCAACGATCTGGTCATCAAGGCGACGGCTCTGGCGCTGCGCGATATTCCCGATGCCAATGTCTCGTGGACGGAAGGCGGCATGATCAAGCACAAGCGTGCGGATGTCGGCGTTGCCGTGTCCATTCCCGGCGGGCTGATCACGCCGATCGTGCGCGATGCCGGGGCCAAGACCTTGTCCGCCATCTCCAACGAGATGAAGGATCTCGCCAGGCGTGCGCGTGACCGCAAGCTCAAGCCCGAGGAATATCAGGGCGGCTCGACCTCGGTGTCCAATCTCGGCATGTTTGGCGTCAAGGATTTTGCCGCGATCATCAACCCGCCGCATGCGACCATTTTCGCAATCGGTGCCGGTGAACAGCGCGCGGTCGTGAAAAACGGTGAGATCAAGGCGGCGACCGTGATGTCGGTCACGCTTTCCACCGATCATCGTGCCGTCGATGGCGCATTGGCTGCCGAAGTAGCACAGGCCTTCAAGCGTTACATCGAAAACCCGATGGGTATGCTGGTCTGATCTGATAACGCCGCGTGGGATAAAACACGCGGCGTTCCTCATTTGCAAGCCGACAGGGTCGGCAATCCGGGAATGCGCGGCCCGCTTGAAAAATAGCCTATGATGCCGCTCCCGTTTTCTGATGTGTAAAGGCAGGATAATATGGCCGACATCTACGACGTTATTATCATCGGTTCCGGGCCGGGCGGCTATGTCACCGCCATTCGTGCGGCCCAGCTTGGCCTCAAGACAGCGATTGTCGAGCGCGAGCATCTGGGCGGCATTTGCCTCAACTGGGGCTGTATCCCGACCAAGGCGCTGTTGCGCTCGGCTGAAATCCTGCATTTCGGCGAACATGCCAAGGATTATGGCCTGACGCTGGAAGGCAAGATCACGTCTGACGTGAAGGCTGTCGTTGCGCGCTCGCGCGGGGTTTCGGCGCGTCTGAATGGCGGAGTCGGCTTCCTGATGAAGAAAAACAAGATCGATGTGATCTGGGGTGAAGCCAAGCTCGTCAAAGGGGCCAATGGCTCGACACCTGCCGAAATTTCGGTCGGCAAATCCTCGAAAGAGCCGCATCAGCCGCAAAACCCGGTGCCGAAGGGTGTTCTGGGTGAGGGCAACTACAAGGCAAAGCATGTCATCGTTGCCACCGGCGCACGTCCGCGTGCGCTTCCGGGTATCGAGCCTGATGGCAAGCTGATCTGGACCTATTTCGAGGCCATGGTGCCGCAGGATCTGCCCAAATCGATGCTGGTGATGGGCTCGGGCGCTATCGGCATCGAATTCGCGTCCTTCTATAATGACATGGGCGTCGATGTGACGGTCGTGGAACTGCTGCCGCAGATCATGCCAGTGGAAGACGCGGAAATTTCCGCTATCGCCCGCAAGCAGCTTGAAAAGCGTGGGCTGAAAATCATCACCGAAGCGAAAGTCTCCAAGGTCGAGAAGGGCGGTAACAACGTCACCGCCCATATCGAAACCAAGGATGGCAAAGTCGAGAAACTGACCGTTGACCGGCTGATCTCGGCGGTCGGGGTGCAGGGCAATATCGAAAATCTTGGCCTTGAGGCGCTGGGTGTGAAGACGGATCGTGGCTGCGTGGTGATTGACGGCTACGGCAAGACCAATGTCGAGGGCATTTATGCCATTGGCGACGTTGCCGGACCGCCGATGCTGGCACACAAGGCCGAGCATGAAGGCACGATCTGCGTTGAAAAGATCGCCGGTCTGCCCAACGTGCATCCGCTCGATAAGGGTATGATTCCGGGCTGCACCTATTGCAATCCGCAGGTTGCCTCAGTCGGTTTGACCGAAGCCAGAGCCAAGGAAAAAGGCCTGGATATTCGCGTCGGCCGCTATTCCTTTGCCGCAAACGGCAAGGCCATCGCGCTTGGCGAAGATCAGGGCATGGTGAAGACCATCTTTGACAAGAAGACCGGCCAGCTTTTGGGAGCACACATGGTGGGCGCGGAAGTGACCGAGCTGATACAAGGCTTTGTGATTGCCATGAACCTTGAAACCACGGAAGAAGAACTGATGCATTCGGTCTTCCCGCATCCAACCCTTTCTGAAATGATGAAGGAAAGCGTTCTGGATGCCTATGGCCGGGTATTGAACGCGTGAAGACAGGAGTCTAGGTCATTCCACTGATCGATAATGGAGGGCCATGGCGGCGTGCCGCATGGCCCATGATCAAATGGTCTACCGTTGCAGGGCTTGGCCTCGGGTTTCTCACCGGCGTCTTGAGCCTGCTTGGTGGAAACACCATATCGGTCAATGGAATGGCGATCTCGGGCTGGTATGGTGTCTGGATACTGGGCTTTGCACTTGGATTTGCTGGTCTTGTATTCGGTCTCATATGGGCCTTGGTATTTCGGGCTTTGGGGCTTGCAGCGCGGCGATGAGTAGCAAAGCGCGCAAGTTGACATGATCGGACCTTGAGAATAGGACCGACCCAGTTAAGAAACGTTCCTTATGGAAAGACGTTTCGGATAGGCAGGAAGCAGTAATGGTTACAGTTCTCGATCTGGTGAACCAGAAACGTGTTCGTCATCCGGAAAAGGCGCATCGCCCGGATAATGAAGTTCTGAAAAAGCCGGACTGGATTCGTGTCAAGGCGCCTGTTTCGCGTGGCTATAATGAAACGCGCAATATCGTGCGTTCAAACAAGCTTGTCACGGTCTGCGAGGAAGCCGGTTGCCCCAATATCGGCGAATGCTGGGAAAAGAAGCACGCCACCTTCATGATCATGGG
>JAATGD010000009.1 GCA_015654965.1 Hyphomicrobiales bacterium | reverse complement strand
TATGCGACGGTGGCGATCACCATTCTTTCGTTCCTCGTCTGGGTGCACCACTTCTTCACCATGGGCGGTGGCGCAAGCGTGAACTCCTTCTTCGGCGTCGCGACGATGATCATCTCGATCCCGACGGGCGCAAAAGTCTTCAACTGGCTGTTCACCATGTATAAGGGCCGCGTGCGTATGGAAACGCCGATGCTCTGGACCATCGGTTTCATGTGCACCTTCGTCATCGGCGGCATGACTGGCGTTCTGCTGGCGGTGCCGCCTGCGGATTTCGTGCTGCACAATTCGGTGTTCCTGATCGCCCACTTCCATACCTGCATCATCTCGGGCGTGCTGTTCGGCTGCGTTGCCGGTCTTATCTACAGGTGGCCCAAGGCATTCGGCTTCAAGCTGCATGACGGTCTGGGCCGCAAGGCGTTCTGGTGCTGGCTCATCGGCTTCATGCTCGCCTTCATGCCGCTTTATGTGCTTGGCCTGATGGGCATGACCCGCCGCCTCAACCATACCGAAAACCCGGCTTGGCACATCTATCTCATCATTGCCGCGGTCGGCGTTGCTGTCATCCTGTGCGGCATTGTCTGCCAGGTCTTGCAGATCATGATCTCGATCCGCGATCGCGAAAAACTGCGTGACAAGAATGGCGACAGCTGGGGCACGGGCCGCACGCTGGAATGGTCGATTTCTTCGCCCCCGCCTTTCTACAATTTTGCCGAAGTGCCGCATGTGCGTGATCATGACGGCTGGTGGGACATGAAGCAAAACGGCTATGTGCGTCGTACCGAAAAGTTCGCGCGTATCCATATGCCCAAGAACACCGGAACCGGCTTCATCATCGGCATGATCTGCATTCCGCTTGGTTTTGCGCTGGTGTGGCATATCTGGTGGCTGGTGATCGCTTCTCTGGTCGGCATTCTGGCCTCGGCCATCATCCACTCCTTTAACAATGACAGGGACTATTATGTCTCGGCCGAGGAAGTGCAGTCTGTCGAAGACATTCGCACCCGGCAACTGACGGCTCAGGAGGCTTGATCCATGAGCGCACACGCGACCACAGCTGAACCGTTTAAAGGCGGCAACGAGCATCCCGCGCATGAGGATCATCACGATGCAGGCTCGACCATTCTGGTCGGGTTCTGGATCTACCTGATGAGCGACTGCGTGCTGTTTTCAGGGCTCTTTGCGACCTATGCGGTTCTTGCGCATCAGTTTGCGGGCGGCCCGACCGGACGCGAACTGTTCGACCTGCAATTCGTCCTGACAGAAACCATGCTTCTGCTGGTTTCGTCCCTGACCTATGGTCTGGCGACCCTTGCCATGTACAAGAAGAACCGCGCCGGTGTGCTGTTCTGGCTCGGCATGACCTTCCTTCTGGGCCTGTCGTTCCTTCTGATGGAAATCTATGAATTCCATCACCTGATTGTTGAAGGTGCGGGTCCGAGCACCAGCGCATTCCTCTCCGCCTTCTTCGCGCTGGTTGGAACGCACGGTTTCCATATTCTTTCAGGTCTGGTGTGGATTCTGGTGCTCTCCGCCCAGCTTCTGCGCGATGGCCTGACGGAAAAGAACCAGACGCGCGTGATGTCGCTGAGCCTCTTCTGGCACTTCCTCGACATCATCTGGATCGGCGTCTTTACCCTTGTCTATCTTCTGGGGGTCTTGTGATGAGCTCTGCACACGAAACACACGATCATGGCACGCCGCATGATGCGGCCCATGGCAGCCTCAAATCCTATCTGATCGGCTTTGTGCTGGCGGTCATTCTCACCGTCGTTCCCTTCCTTCTGGCAATGAACGGCTATTTCACGCCATCAACCACGGCTGCCATTGTCATTGGCTTCGCCGTCATCCAGATTCTCGTGCATCTGGTTTACTTCCTGCACATGGATCCGAAATCGGAAGGCGGCTGGAATATTCTGGCGCTCATTTTTACGGGCATCATTCTGGCGATTGTGCTGGCTGGCTCCATCTGGGTCATGCATCACCTCGATACCAACATGATGCCGATGTATATGTCGCCCGAAGACATGCGCAATATGCCCTGACAAAGACTTGGCGGGACGCTGAAAACGCCCCGCCTGAAAGCCCAAGGCCTGACGGCCCGGTAACGCGGCTTTATCCTCCCTCTCTCCCCCAAAAGCCGCGTGGCGCTCCGGTTCCCTCCGGGGCGCCTCCTTTTTATAAGCTTTGTATTTTCTGTAGCTGCCGGTTTGTAATCTTGTGGTAACGTTAACACTCCTTTGACTCAATCCGGTCATATCTTGTTCCGAGCCTCGGCTTGTCGCTTGGCCCGCAATGCTTCCCGTGTTAACCCTGTTTTGGTTCTGGGTGGGAGACAAGCGGGACGTGTAAATGCGACCGCGTAGATAGGAACCGGACAGTAAAGCGTATGAACAGGCGTAACGGGACGATATACGGAAGGCATGTGGCCGCACTTTTACTGGCCGTGCATTTTTCCGCTTTTGCCGTGTCGCCCTCGCTGGCCTTCGAGCTGTTCGGTGTGCGTCTGTGGGGCGAGGACAAAAAAGAAGATCCCGATATCATCGATCCCAAACCCTATTCGGTCGAAGTGACGACCACGGGTGATCGCCGCAACGCCGATGGCAGCGAAGCGGATCTCAAATCCACCATTGAAGGCGCATCGGGCCTTGTGGCGGATGCCGACAAGCCCGCCTCGGGTTCTGCTGGCCTGTTGGCCAAGGCGCGCGGCGATTATAGGCGCATTCTCGCCTCCCTTTACGGGGAAGGGCGTTATGGCGGCACGATTTCGATTACGGTCGATGGGCGTGAGGCCAATGATATTCCCCCCGATGCCGACATTCCCAATGACGCGAAACTCGCGATTTCGGTCGATCCCGGTCCGCAATTCCTGTTTGCGCGCACCGCCATTTCCAACATGGCCCCGCCGCCCACCGACAAGCGCGACAAGGTGCAGTCGCCGCAAGAGGCAGGCTTTCAACAAGGCAAGGTGGCGCGTTCGGGCACGGTTCTCAAGGCCGAGCGACTGGCTGTCGAGGCATGGCGGCAGCAGGGGCATGCCAAGGCCCGTGTGACCAGTGAGCATATCGTGGCCGATCATGACGGCAACACGGTTGATGCCGATATCGACGTCGATCCGGGCCGCAAAGCCCATTACGGACCGGTCAGCGTGGTCGGAACGGCGCGCATGGACCCGCATTTCATCGCATGGATGACCGGCTTGAAAGAGGGTCAGGAATATGACCCCGACGATATCGAGAAGGCCAAGAAGCGCCTCGGTCGCATGGAAGTGTTCCGGGCGATGAATTTCGAGGAAGCCGAAACCATTGGAGCAGACGGCAGCCTGCCGATCACGCTCAATGTGCAGGAGCGCAAGCCGCGCCGCTTCGGTTTTGGCGCGGAATATTCGACGCTCGATGGTTTTGGCGTGACCGGCTACTGGATGCATCGCAACCTGTTCGGTCGCGGCGAGCGGCTCCGCTTTGACGCCAAGGTGAGCGGTGTCGGCGGCTCGCAGGATGATTCGTTCAATCCGCAGAATTACAGCTACCTGCTCGGCACAAGCTTCACCAGGCCCGGCGTCTACACGCCCGACACGGATTTTGTGGTCTCGCTCGATGCCAAGCGCGAAGTGCTCGACGCCTATACCGAAACCTCGGTCAATGCGAAGACCGGCTTTACGCATATCTTTAGCGACGAGCTGTCGGGCGCGCTTTATGCCAAGGCGAGCCATGGCAAGTTCGAGGATGATTATTTCGGCAAGCGTGATTTCACGACCGCCGGTCTTGAAGGCAGCGTGATCTATGACACGCGCAACAACAAGACCGATGCGAGTTCCGGCTTTTATCTCGAAGGCAATATCCAGCCCTTCTACGAATTCCAGCAGGGCAATTTCGCCACCCGCTTCACCGCTGAAGGTCGCACTTATTATGGCTTTGGCGCGACCGACCGCGTGGTGCTGGCAGGACGTGTGAAACTTGGCTCCGTTGTGGGCGCGGAGATTGCCGATCTGCCGCCCAATCAGCTGTTCCTGGCCGGTGGTGGCGGTTCGGTGCGCGGTTATGGCTATCGCAATATCGGTGTTGAAACCGAAACCGGCGATATCATCGGCGGACGTTCGCTTCTGGAAGCCTCGGGCGAAGTGCGCGCGCGCATCACCGATTCCATCGGTGCTGTGGCTTTTGTCGATGCGGGCTATGTCGGCGCAAAGTCGTTTCCTGATTTCTCGGAAGAAATGCGTGTCGGCGTGGGTGGCGGTTTGCGCTACCTGACGGGTCTTGGACCCTTGCGCCTTGATGTGGCCCTTCCGCTGAACCGCCGCTCGGGTGATCCGAGCTATGCATTCTACGTTGGCATAGGACAGGCGTTTTGATCCGTTATCTCCTCCTCATCCCCGCTTTCCTGGTTTTTATGGCGCTCGCTGCAATCGTCGCGATCCCCGGCGCATGGGACGTTCTGATCGGCGTGGACCGGCAAACGACGGCATCGGTGACGCCTGCGCAAGCGCAATCCGGCGAGCAGGCTTCGGCGGCAGACACGCCGGAAAACGAGGAACAGAAATCCTATTTCCTGTCCTTTGTCGAAAGCCAGCTTTCCGCGCCCAACCGCCGCATTGTGATTTCGGGCCTGAGCGGTGTGCTCTCGTCCGAAGCCATGGTCGGTTCGATCACCGTCTCCGACCGCGAGGGCGTGTGGCTGCGTATCAGCAATGCGCGGCTCAACTGGAGCCGTACGGCTCTGCTGATGGGCAATCTCAGCATCCAGTCGCTTGCGGCGGAGCGGATTGATTTTTACCGCAAACCCTTGCCCGACAAGAGCCTGCCAACGCCGGAATCCTCGAGCTTCAGCCTGCCGGAATTGCCGCTGTCGATCAATCTCGACCAGCTGGATGTGGCGCTTTTGCATTTCGGTTCCGACATTTTCGGGCTGCAATCGGAAGTTTCGGCTACAGGTCAGCTGTCACTGGCGGACGGCTCGCTCAAATCCAGTTTCGACATCAAGCGCCTTGACGGGCCGGGCGGCAATTTTGCCCTGCGCGCGGCCTATGCCAATGCCGACCAGAAGCTTGATCTGGACCTGAAAGTGGCCGAACCCGCCAATGGCATTGTCGCAAACCTGCTGAAAATCGAAGGACGTCCTCCCGTCGATCTCAGCCTGACCGGCGCGGGCCTGCTCGACGATCTGAAAATCGACCTCGCGCTCGACACCAATTCCAGCCGCACGCTGACGGGGGCTTTCACCCTGCATCGTCAGGGTGAGGGGCGCGTTTTCTCGACCCGTGTCAGCGGGGCCATTGCGGTGCTGGTCGCCCCCGTCTTCCGCGATTTCTTCGGCACCGAGAGCAGTCTTGCCGCAGATGGCGTTCTGAAAGATCAGGGCGGTTTCCGTCTCGACAGCCTTGCCGTGCAAAGTGCGGCGCTGAAACTTCAGGCATCCGCCGAATCAGGCAACGATCACTTCCTCAACAAATTGCGCATCGATGCTTCTGTTGCCGATGAAGCCAAGGGCCGTGTGCTGTTGCCCGTGAAGGGCGGCGAAACCTTTATCAACAATGCGCGTTTGCAGGTTTCCTATGGCGACCGTCCAACCAATGACTGGACGGGCCAGCTTGCGGTCAAGAACTACCACAACGGAACAATTTCCGCCTCCAACATCACGCTCGATATGGGCGGGGTCGCCGAAAACCTCGATGATGCCGCCAATCGCCATATCACCTTCAAGGTCACGGGCGGGCTGGATGGTCTTTCTGCGACCCGCGCCGACATGGCGCAGGCGCTGGGACACCGCATCGCTCTACTGATCGATGGCGGCTGGCGCGCTGGCTCCCCTGTCGATCTGGCGAAAGCCGAAATTGAAGGCAATGGCCTGAGCCTTGATCTTACGGGCAAGATCAATGACTTCGCCTTTGATGGCGATATCGCCGCCAAGGTTGCAAGCCTTGCACCTTTCGGCTCGCTTGCCGGACGCGATCTTTCGGGCAGCGTCGATGTGATGGCCAAGGGTATCGTGCGCCCTGTTTCGGGCGCGTTCAATCTTGATCTCGATGGCAGCGCGCGCAATATGCGCACGGGCATAGAGGCCGTGGACAAGATTCTCGACGGCGAAGTGCGCATGAGCGGTGCGCTTGGTCGCGACAGCAATGGTTTTTCGGCCAATAATTTCCGCATCGGCAATGAATTGAGCGCCATCACCGCCAATGGCAGTTTTGCCTCCGACAAGGCCAATTTCGATTTCGGCGTCATGTTGTCGGATTTGAAACTGCTCTCCGACAAGGCATCCGGCCCGATGAGTTTGAAGGGCAGCGCACGCGGTGAAGACAGCCTCATCGCCTTGGCGCTTCGCGCTGACGCGCCGCAAGGCACTTTGGCCGGACGCAAGCTCAACAAGGGCGATCTGGATTTCAATGCGCTGCTGGATGGCAATGCCAAAACCGGCGCAAGCCTTTCGGGCAAGCTTGGCGGTCAGGCGTTTCTCAATGGCGAACGCATTGAACTCTCCTCGCTCATCGATATCGTCAATGACGAAAAACGTCTGACCGATCTCGTCTTCAATGCCGGTGGCGCGCATCTTTCGGGCAATGTCACGCAGACGGCCAAGGGGCTGATCGACGGCACGTTGAAACTCGACGCGCCGGATATTTCCACCGCAGCAGCGTTGTTTCTGGCGGAGGCCACGGGTCGTGCCGATGCCGATATCGTGCTTGGTCATGATGGGGGCAAGCAGAATGCGAGCGTGAAGGCCAGCGCGCGCGGCGTGAAGGTCAACGGCAATCATATTGCGCTCGCCGATATCGATATGAAAGCGCAGGACCTGTTCGGCGTGCCGGTGGTCGATGGCAATGCCGCCGCTCGCGATATCATGGTCGGCACTTTCGGCATCGATACATTCGCGGCCAAGGCCAATGCGACCGGTGCAAAAACCGATTTCACGGCTGATACGAAACTCAAGATCGGCACCATTGCCAGCGCTTCGGGTTCGCTGGAACCAAAGGATGGCGGTTTCGAGCTGGGGCTTCAATCCGTCGATGTCCGGCAGGATAATCTGCGCGCCCATCTGGCACAGCCTGCGACCATTGCCATGAAAGGCAATGCGATCACCATTGGCAATGTCGTCGTCAATACTGGCGCCAATAACGACAATGGCGAAGTGAAAATCAACGGCTTGATCGATGATCGTCTTGATCTGTCGGTGGCGCTGTCACGCCTGCCACTGGCGCTGGCCAATACGTTCAAGCCGGAACTGGGGCTTGGCGGTACGGTTGACGGCACGGCGCGTCTGACCGGCTCGCGTGATGCGCCTGATGTGGCTTTCGATATGGCTGCCCGTGGGGTCACGGCTGCAGAACTCAAAAAACAGGGCATTGCCGCCTTGAATGCCGATGCCAAGGGCACGTCCGCCAATGAGCGGCTGAATGTCGATGCCCATGTGACGGGTGGAGCCCAGAACGGAAATGGTATTGATCTGCGCGCCAATGGCGGCGTTCCGCTGGGCACGCGCGGCGGCGAATTGGGTGTCGATGTGACGCTGGCCAATCTGCCGCTCGGTATCCTCAATGGCGCGGTCAAGGGACAGGATCTGGCGGGCAACGTGACCGGCACGGCACGTGTGACGGGACCGCTCACCAATCCGGCTGCAAGTTTCAATCTCAGAGGCGCGGGCCTTGCCGCAAAACCGCTGCGTGAAAACGGCCTCGCTCCTTTGAGCCTTCAGGCATCGGGGCAATATGCCGCCAAAACGGTCGATATAGCATCGCTGTCGATTGACGGTCCGCAGGGCCTCAATGTGACGGCGAGCGGAAAAGTGCCGCTTTCAGGTCAGGGGCTTGGCGTCAATGTCAATGGCAATGTGCCGCTTGCGCTCGCCAACCGTTTTCTGGCGGATCGCGGCGCGCAGGCCAATGGAACCTTGACGCTGACCGCAAGTGTGTCAGGCGGGTTTGACCGTCCGCAATTGCGCGGCATGTTCTCGACCAGTGGCGCGACTTTTGTCGATCCCGAAACCAATGTGCGGGTCAACTCCATCAATGTCATGGGCACGCTCGATGGCGAGACGGTGACGCTCAGGCAGGTCAATGCGGCGCTGGCGAGTGGCGGCTCTGTTTCGGCCAGCGGCACGATTTCGACCAATGCGGCCTCCAACTTCCCGGCCAATATCAACATCAAACTCGACCGCGCCCGTTATGCCGATGGCAAGCTGGTGGTGGCAACCGTCAATGGCGGGCTTTCCATCACAGGTCCGCTTACAGGCTCGCCGCTGATTGCCGGACGCATCGATGTGGAACGCGCCGAAATCTCGGTGCCGGAAAATCTCGGCGGTGGCGCGACTTATGTGCCGGTCGAACACAAGAACACGCCCAAGAAGGTTGCCGAGACGCTCGAACGCGCCAAGGTAGAGCAGCGCAGGCCCAAGGGCAGCCGCGCCAAGGCGGCCAATAATGCCGGACCAAGGCTTGATGTGCTGGTCAATGCGCCACGGCAGATTTTCGTGCGCGGTCGCGGGCTTGATACCGAACTGGGCGGTCGTGTGAAACTCACGGGTCCGGTCAGCAATATCCAG
>JAATGD010000157.1 GCA_015654965.1 Hyphomicrobiales bacterium | reverse complement strand
GCCTGCAAGCTCTGCGAGGCGATCTGCCCGGCGCAGGCCATCACCATCGAGGCCGGTCCGCGCCGCAATGACGGCACGCGCCGCACGGTGCGTTACGATATCGACATGGTGAAGTGTATCTATTGCGGCTTCTGTCAGGAAGCCTGCCCGGTGGATGCCATTGTGGAAGGTCCGAATTTTGAATTCGCGACCGAAACGCGCGAAGAACTGTACTATGACAAGGACAGGCTTCTCGCCAATGGCGACCGCTGGGAACGCGAAATCGCGCGCAATATCGCGATGGATGCGCCTTATCGCTGACCGGATTGCATATCCGGTGACTGAACGAAGTTATGAAAAAGCGGGCAGGGCAATAGGGTCTTGCTCCCGGAAAGGTGTTGGGGGAACCCCATGCTGACAGGAATTGCGGCAGCGTTCTTTTATCTGTTTGCCTTCATCATGATCGCCAGCGCGTTCATGGTGATCGCGGCGCGCAACCCCGTGCATTCGGTGCTGTTTCTGATCCTCACATTCTTCAATGCGGCAGCTCTGTTCCTGCTCACGGGAGCCGAGTTCCTCGCCATGATCCTGCTCGTCGTCTATGTCGGCGCGGTCGCGGTGCTGTTCCTGTTCGTCGTCATGATGCTGGATGTGGATTTCGCTGAATTAAAGCGCGGTGCGCTGCAATATGCCCCGGTTGGCGCGCTGATCGGCCTGATCCTTTTGGGCGAGCTGATCTTCGTCTTTGCAAGCCACAGCTTTTCGCCACAGACAGGCGGGCAGGGCACGGTGCCGATCCCCGATCTCGCCACCCGCAGCAATACGGCGGCTCTCGGCGACATTCTCTATACCGACTTCGTTTTCTACTTCCAGATTGCGGGTCTGGTGCTGCTGGTCGCGATGATCGGCGCGATTGTTCTGACGTTGCGTCACAAGCCGAACGTCAAGCGCCAGTCGATTTCACAACAGGTGGCGCGTACGCCTGAAACGGCGGTCGAGATCAAACAGGTCGAAACGGGCAAAGGCATCTGAGGACAAGTCATGGAAATCGGTATCGCTCATTATCTGGCCGTTTCGGGCATCCTGCTGACTTTCGGCATCTTCGGTATTTTCTTGAACCGCAAGAATGTCATCGTCATCCTGATGTCGATCGAATTGATCCTGCTTTCGGTCAATCTCAATTTCGTGGCCTTCTCCAGCCAGCTTGGCGACATGGTGGGTCAGGTCTTCGCCCTTTTCGTTCTGACCGTTGCTGCCGCTGAAGCTGCCATCGGTCTTGCAATTCTCGTTGTTTTCTTCCGTAACCGCGGTTCGATTGCGGTGGAAGACGTCAATGTCATGAAAGGTTGACGGGCAAATGCTCTATTACGCGATCGTCTTCCTTCCGCTTGTTGGCTTCCTGATTGCCGGACTTTTCGGCAACCAGATCGGTGCCAAGGCGAGTGAATTTGTCACTTCCGGCCTCATGCTGATCGTGGCGCTTCTGTCATGGATCGTCTTTTTCCAGATCCCGCTGGGCCATGACGCTGAAACCGTGCGCATTCCGGTGCTGCACTGGGTGTCGTCCGGTGCGCTGTCGTTTGACTGGGCGCTGCGCGTTGATACCTTGACCGGCGTCATGCTGGTGGTGGTCAATTCGGTCTCGGCACTCGTGCATGTCTATTCCATCGGTTATATGCACCACGACCCGCATCGCCCGCGTTTCTTCGCCTATCTCTCGCTCTTCACCTTCGCCATGCTGATGCTGGTGACATCGGACAATCTGGTCCAGATGTTCTTCGGCTGGGAAGGTGTCGGTCTGGCGTCCTATTTGCTGATCGGCTTCTGGTTCAAGAAACCTTCGGCCAATGCCGCGTCCATGAAGGCCTTCGTCGTCAACCGCGTCGGTGACTTCGGCTTCCTGCTCGGCATCTTCGGCCTTTTCGCGCTGTTCCAGTCGGTTGATTACGACACGATTTTTGCAGCCGCCGCCAATTACCTGCCGGGTGATGGCGATGCGGTCGTGTTGAACTTCCTTGGCCATGACCTGCACAAGGAAACAGCGCTCACCGTCATCTGCCTGCTTCTGTTCATGGGCGCGATGGGCAAGTCGGCGCAGTTTTTGCTCCACACATGGTTGCCGGACGCCATGGAAGGCCCCACACCCGTGTCGGCACTCATCCATGCCGCGACCATGGTGACGGCGGGCGTGTTCATGATCGCGCGCATGTCGCCGGTGTTTGAACTCTCGCATACCGCACTTCTCGTCGTCACCATCATCGGTGCGACGACCGCCTTCTTTGCCGCGACGGTTGCGCTGGTGCAGAACGATATCAAGCGCGTCATCGCCTATTCGACCTGTTCGCAGCTTGGTTACATGTTTGCGTCTCTCGGGGTCGGCGCTTATGGCGCGGCCACTTTCCATCTCTTCACGCATGCCTTCTTCAAGGCGCTTCTGTTCCTGTGCGCAGGCTCGGTCATTCATGCCGTGCATGACGAGCAGGACATGCGCCGCATGGGCGGTTTGCGCAAGGTCATCCCGACGACCTACTGGATGATGATCATCGGCACCGTCGCGATCACCGGCCTTGGCATTCCCGGCACCATCATCGGCACGGCGGGGTTCTTCTCGAAAGACGCGATCATCGAGTCGGTCTTTGCCTCGCACAGTGCGGCCAGCGGTTACGCCTTCACGCTTCTGGTGGTGTCGGCGCTGTTCACAAGCTTTTATTCATGGCGTCTGATTTTCCTGACCTTCTTCGGCAAGCCGCGTGCGTCAGCCGAAGTCATGCATCACGCCCATGAATCCCCGCCCGTCATGTTGGTGCCGCTGTTCATTCTGGCGGTCGGCGCGATCCTCGCAGGCGTTGTGTTCAAGGAATTCTTCTTCGGCCATGACTATGGCGAGTTCTGGAAGGGCGCGCTGTTCACGGCTCCAAGCAATGAAATCCTCGAGCATCACCACCATGTTCCGCTCTGGGTGAAACTGTCGCCGTTCACCGCGATGGTTATCGGCTTCATCGTTGCCTATATTTTCTATATCCGTTCGCCCGAAACGCCAAAGGCGCTGGCGGCCCGTCATCAGGGTCTCTACCAGTTCCTGCTCAACAAGTGGTATTTCGACGAACTCTACGATTTCCTCTTCGTTCGTCCGGCCAAGTGGCTCGGTCGCCTGTTCTGGAAGGGCGGCGATGGCTGGCTCATCGACGGCTTCGGCCCGGACGGCGTTTCGGCCCGCGTGCTTGATGTCACAAACCGTGTCGTCAGGATGCAGTCCGGATATCTTTATCATTACGCATTCGCGATGCTGATCGGCGTCGCCGCGCTCGTCACCTGGATGATGCTCGGGAGCTCTTTCTGATGACCGACTGGCCAATTCTCTCAACGGTGACGTTCCTGCCGCTCGTCGGCGCGTTGCTGATCCTGCTGATCAAGGACGACAGCGAGGCTGCACGCCGCAACATCAGGAATGTTGCGCTGCTGACCACCATTTTCGTCTTCATCCTGTCGCTCGTCATCTGGGCCGGTTTCGACAATGCCAATCCCGGCTTCCAGATGGTCGAGCAGGTCGGCTGGGTCGGCGGAGGCATCAGCTACCATATGGGCGTGGATGGTATTTCCATGCTCTTCGTGGTGCTCTCCGCTTTCCTGATGCCGTTCTGCATCCTGGCAAGCTGGGTGTCGGTCGAAAAACGCGTCAAGGAATACATGATCGCCTTCCTCATTCTGGAAGTGATGATGATCGGCGTCTTTTGCGCGCTTGATCTGTTCCTGTTCTACGTTTTCTTCGAGGCAAGCCTTATTCCGATGTTCATCATCATCGGCGTGTGGGGCGGCAAGCGGCGCGTCTATGCGAGCCTGAAATTCTTCCTCTACACGTTGCTGGGTTCCGTGCTGATGCTGATCGCCATCATGGCGATGTACTGGCAGGCAGGCACCATGAACATCGTGGAACTGCTGAAATATGATTTCCCGGCCCATATGCAGACATGGCTGTGGCTGGCGTTCTTCGCATCCTTCGCGGTCAAGATGCCGATGTGGCCGGTGCATACATGGCTTCCCGATGCGCACGTCGAGGCCCCGACCGCAGGCTCGGTCATTCTGGCGGGCGTGCTCCTGAAGCTCGGCGGCTACGGTTTCCTGCGCTTCTCGCTGCCGATGTTCCCGCTGGCGTCCGCCGATTTCGCGCCGCTCATTTTCGCGATGTCGGTGGTCGGTATCATCTACACCTCGCTTGTGGCGCTGGTGCAGGAAGACATCAAGAAGCTGATCGCCTATTCGTCCATTGCGCATATGGCCTATGTGACCATGGGTATCTTTGCCGCCAACGAGCAGGGCGTGCAGGGCGCGATCTACCAGATGCTGTCGCATGGTATCGTCTCGGCTGCACTCTTCCTTTGCGTGGGCGTCATTTATGACCGCATGCATACGCGTGAGATCGCGGCCTTTGGCGGTCTTGTGAACAACATGCCGAAATATGCGGTGGCCTTCATGATCCTCACCATGGCCAATGTCGGCCTGCCGGGAACGTCGGGCTTCATCGGCGAGTTTTTGACGCTGTTCGGTGTATTCCGGGTCAATACATGGGTGGCGCTGATTGCGACCACGGGTGTGATCCTTTCGGCGGCGTATGCGCTGTTCCTCTATCGCCGCGTCATTTTCGGCGAGTTGACAAAGGAAAGCCTCAAGGCGCTGCTTGATCTTTCTCCGCGCGAAAAGGTCATTCTCTATCCGCTGGTGGTGCTCACCATCTTCTTCGGCGTCTATCCGATGCCGGTCTTCGATGCGACCGCCTCTGCGGTGAGCGCTCTGGTTCAACATTACGACGCAGCAGTTGGCGCAGCCGCCAATGCCGCGCTGGCACGTTAAGAAAATAAAGGCGTAAAAGGTCATGCAGACTGATCTGATAGCTCACCTGACCCTTGCTGCACCGGAGGTCCTCCTTGCGGTAAGCGCCTTGGCATTGCTCATGATCGGCGTCTTTTCCGGGCAACGGGCCACCACGCTCGTCAACGGTCTGTCGGTCGCGGTGCTGATTGCAGCGCTTGCACTCATCCTTCTGTTCCCGCGTGACGGCAGCGCATTCGGTGGAGCCATCGTCAATGACGGCTTTGGCCGCTTCATGAAGGTGCTGACACTTCTCGGCTCGATCGTGACGCTGATCATGTCGGTGGGGTTCGCAAAACTCGAAAAATTCGACAAGTTCGAGTTTCCGGTGCTGATCGTCATTTCCACGCTCGGCATGTTGCTGATGGTGTCCGCCTCCAACATGCTTTCGCTCTATCTCGGGCTTGAGTTGCAATCGCTCGCACTTTACGTGCTTGCGGCGTTCAACCGCGACAGCGTGAAATCGACCGAAGCGGGCCTGAAATATTTCGTTCTGGGTTCGCTGTCCTCGGGTCTGCTGCTTTATGGCATTTCGCTCGTCTATGGCTTTACCGGCCATATCGGCTTTACCGAGATCGCGCAGGTGCTTACCGGGTCCGAACGCCAGCTTGGCCTTGTCTTCGGTCTGGTGTTCATTCTCTCAGGCCTCGTCTTCAAGATTTCCGCCGTACCCTTCCATATGTGGACGCCGGACGTCTATGAAGGCGCGCCCACACCCGTGACGGCCTTCTTTGCCGCAGCCCCCAAAATGGCGGCCATGGCGCTGATCGTGCGTGTGGCAATCGAAGCTTTTGCGCCAGTCACGCATGACTGGCAGCAGATTATCGTCTTCATCGCCATCGCCTCCATGGTTCTGGGCGCTTTTGCGGCCATCGGCCAGCACAATATCAAACGCCTGATGGCCTATTCCTCGATCAGCCATATGGGCTATGCCCTTGTGGGTCT
>JAATGD010000341.1 GCA_015654965.1 Hyphomicrobiales bacterium | reverse complement strand
GATACCGCCGGGGCGCGGGCGGAGCCAGTGGTGCCTTGCTTTCCGCCGATCCGGAAGGTGCTGCGGAAGGCGTGGCATTTGCTGCCCCACCGGCAGCAAGTGTCCAGGTGACGCATTCGACATCCATTCCCGGAATGATCCGGCCAAAATGGTGGCGATATTCTTCTTCAAAGGCTGCCCGTATCCGGGCGGCCATATCCGCGCCCATATCGTCCGGCAGGGTAATCTGCACCTCATGGCCCTGTCCGCGATAACGGGCATAGACGGTCCGGTGCCTCTGGACAATTGCCGTATCGCCCAGAATGATGCGCGCTTCGGCTTCCATTCCGGCGAACAGCCGATCCATTGCATTGCCGTCGAAACCGTTGAGCGGCAGGAGCCGTGTGCGCACCAGCTCACAGGCGACGGGTGCGATCAGGAAGCCGTGGGCCGAGCCGACGCCCGCGCCGAACGGCACCACCACACGGTCTATCCCCAGCTTGCGGGCGATGCGCGCCGCATGCATGGGCGCAGCACCTCCGAAAGCGATCAATGTGCGGCCATCCGGCTCGACGCCGTTATCCGTCGCGTGCACACGGCCCGCATTGGCCATGTTTTCATCGACCACTTCGAGCATGGCAAGGGCTGCGCCGCGCACGTCGATTTCGAGCGGTCCGGCGATGGCGCGGGCCAGGGCGGCTTCGGCCAGTTTGATGTCCGGTGCGATCTTGCCGCCGGCAAAGCTTTCCGGGTCGATCCGCCCCAGCAGGAGATCGGCGTCGGTTACGGTTGGCAAGGTTCCGCCGCGACCATAGCTGGCCGGTCCCGGTTCCGAGCCGGCGCTGCGCGGACCGACCGTGACGCGGCCAAGGGCATCGACCGCGCCGAGCGAACCGCCGCCCGCACCGATCTCGACCAGATCGATGACCGGAACACGAAGGGGCATTCCGCTGCCGCGCAGATAACGATAGGCGCGGGCGACTTCGAGATGGCGGCTATGATGCGGCTGGCCGTCGTCGATGAGCACGAGTTTGGCCGTCGTGCCGCCCATGTCGAAGGCGATGGCGCTGTCGATTTTCAGTGTCCGGGCGATATGGGCAGCCAGAACGGCTCCGCCTGCCGGGCCGGATTCGACCAGCTTGATCGGCTCGACACAGGCGCGTTCAAGACTGGTCAGACCGCCTGCCGAAGTCATCAGCATGACGGGTGCGGAAATCCCCAGATCGCGGAACTGCTGCGCCAGCCGCTTCAGGTAGGTTTCCATGACCGGCTGCACGAAGGCATTGGCGACGGTTGTCGTCGCACGCTCATATTCGCGGATTTCCGGGCAGATCGTCGAGGAGAGGGTGATCGGTTTATCCGGTAGCTCTTCGGCCAGAATATCGCGGACCCGGATTTCATGGGCGGGATTGGCATAGCTGTGCAGGAGGCAGATCGCGATGGCTTCGATACCTTCGTCGCGCAGAACCGGGACGAGCGCACGCACGCTTTCCTCGTCCAGTGCGCGCAGGACAGAGCCGTCGGCGACAATTCTCTCATCGACCTCCAGCCGCAGATTGCGCGGCACGAGGGGAAGCGGGCGCTGCATATTGATGTCGGAAACGTCGAAGCGATGCTCGAAGGCGATTTCAAGCGAGTCGCGAAAACCCTTCGTGGTGACGAGAGCGGTTTTTGCGCCATTGCGTTCGATCAGCGCATTGGTGGCCAGTGTCGTGCCATGGACGACATGACCGATATTTTTCGGTGCGATGCCGGCGCGGTTCAGAAGGTCGCGAACCCCATTCAGCACGGCCTGTTCCGGGGCTGCATGTGTCGTCAGATATTTGCCGGACAGAAACTGCTCCGGGGCGGTTTCCAGCACGATATCGGTGAAAGTACCACCTATATCGACGGCTAATCGGATTTTCGGGGTTATGGACATTGTGTTTCTTCAGCTTTGCGGAACGGGTGAGGGCGCCTGTATCCCGGTGTCGATTTTGGGATCGAGGATGAAATGATCCGGCCCAACCGCAATCATGCGGGAGGGCGCGGCGGTATAATCACGCGGGCGCAGCGGGCTCGGTATTTCTTCGGCGGAAAGCGACTGGCGCAAATGACGGCGCGCGGGATCCATGACCGGAACGGCGGAGAGAAGCTTACGCGTATAGGGATGGGCCGGCGCGCTGAAAATCGCGGCGCGCGGGCCTATTTCCACGATCCGTCCCAGATACATCACCGCGACACGGTGGCTGATGCGCTCGACGATCGCCATGTCGTGGCTGATGAACAGAAAGGCGATGCCAAACCGCTGTTGCAGGTCCATCATTAGATTGATGACCTGCGCCTTGATCGACACGTCCAATGCGGAGACGGCTTCGTCGGCAACGATCAGTTGGGGATTGAGCGCGAGCGCGCGTGCAATGCAGACCCGCTGGCACTGGCCGCCCGAAAGCTGGTGTGGAAAGCGCGTGGCGAGAGTGGGCGAAAGCCCAACCTGTTCGAGAAGTTCGCTTACCCGGCTCTTGGTTTCGGTGCGCGACAGCAAGCCATGCTGCAAGAGCGGTTCGGCGATGAGGTCACTGACGCGCATGCGCGCGTCGAGGCTGGCAATGGGATCCTGAAAAACCATTTGCGCGACAGGGGCTGCGGCTTGCCTGCGCGTCATGGCGATCCGGCCTGCGACAGGTGACGCAAGCCCCATGATTGTGCGCGCCAGCGTGGACTTGCCACAGCCGGATTCGCCGACGATGGAGAGCGTTTCTCCGGCGTTCAACCGGAAGGATACGTCCTCCACGGCATGTATGCGGCCCTGCACCCGGTTCAGCAGCCCGCCGCGCACGTCAAAGCGGACCCGCAGCTCATCGACCGAAAGAAGTGGCGCGGCTGTCGGTTCTTTTTTTGAAGCCGCAGACGTTGCGACGCTCTTTTCGTCCGCCGTTTCGCCCAGACGTGGCACCGCCGCCAGCAATTCGCGCGTATAAGGCTCCTGCGGGGCGGTCAGCAGGGTTGCGGCGTCACCCGTTTCGATAGCCCGGCCATGGCGCATGACAAGTACCCGGTCGGCCATTTCCGCGACGACGCCCATGTCATGGGTGATGAACATCACGGACATGTCTTCCTCGTCCTGCAACGACTTGATGAGATCGAGAATCTGCGCCTGGATCGTGACGTCGAGCGCTGTCGTCGGCTCATCGGCGATCAGAAGGCGGGGGTGGCAGCTCAGCGCCATGGCGATTGCCACGCGCTGGCGCATTCCCCCGGACATCTGGTGCGGGTAATCCTCAAGTCTCTGGCTGGCAGCCGGGATGCGAACCCGGTCGAGCAGGCGGATGGCTTCCCTGCGGGCGCTCGCACGCGACAATGGCTTGTGGGCGCGCAACATCTCTGTCAACTGAAAGCCGATGGTCCATGTCGGATTGAGGCTGGCTTCCTGAAACACCATCGCCATTTCGGCGCCCCGCAACTGGCGCATTGCATTTTCGGCAAGGCCGCGGATTTCGCGCCCTTCCAGTTTTATGCTGCCTTCGATCCGGCTGCGCTGGCGCGGCAACAGGCCCATGATCGCATTGGCCGTGACGCTCTTGCCTGAACCGGATTCGCCGACGATGGCCAGCGTTTCCCCGCGATCGATATGAAACGACAGATCATGCACGATCGGCTGCCAGCCGTCATCGCCCGAAAAGGCAATGTTGAGCGCGTCAACCGCGAGCACCGGCGTTGTGGACGTGGCATCAGTCATTGTCGTTTCCCGGGTTGACGATGTCGCGCAGCCGGTCGCCCACAAGATTGATCGACAAGACGATCAGCAGAAGGACAACTCCCGGAAACAGACCGATCCAGTATTGTCCGGCGAACACATATTCATAGCCGTTGGAGATCAGCAGTCCGAGACTGGGCCGGGTGATCGGTACGCCCACGCCCAGAAAGGACAATGTGGCTTCCAGCGAGATTGCACGGGCCACAAGCATGGTCGAAATGACGATAAGGGGTGGCAGGCAGTTCGGCAGCAAATGGCGCAACACGATCTTCCAGCCCGGAATGCGCATCGTCTGCGCGGCGGCGATATAATCTTTTCTGGTCTCGACCAGAGCGGCGGCGCGGGCGGTGCGGGCAAAGGCGGCCCATTCGACGATCACCAGCGCCAGGATTACATTGCCGACCCCTTTGCCCAGAAAGGCGAGGATCATCAGCGCCACCAATATAGTCGGAAAGGACAGTTGCTGATCGACCAGCCGCATGATCGCGGTATCGGTGCGGCGACCGGAATAGGCGGCGACGAGGCCGATCAACGTGCCGATGATCGCGGCAAGCGACGCCGCGACGATGCCCACCAGCAGCGATACCCGTAAGCCGTGAAGGATCGCCGACAGCATGTCCCGTCCCTGATCGTCGGTTCCAAGCAGGAACGGTTTTCCCTCCATGGATGCCGCGCCGGGCGGAAGCAGCCCGTTGAAAATACTGATCTGTCCCAGATCGTAGGGATTTTGCGGTGCGATGAGAGGTGCGAAAATTGCTGCCAGAATGAGTAGTAGAGCAATTACAAAAGCAAGGACCGCGAAGGGGGAACGGCAATAGGCGCCGGTCAGGCGGCGCAATGAGCGGGTGTCTGTGACATTCATGGCTGGCGTGTTCCCGTTTGCTGGCGCACGCGCGGGTCAAGCCGGCCATAGATCAGATCGACAATCAGATTGATGGTGACGAACATCACGACGATGAGCATCAGATAGGCGACCATCACGGGCCGGTCGAGAACGCCGATGCTGTCGATGATCAGTTTGCCCATGCCCGGCCATGCGAAAATTGTTTCCGTCACCACCGAAAAGGCAATGAGAGAGCCGAATTCTAGCCCGATCACAGTCACCACGGGGATCATCACATTGCGCAACACATGGACGAAAATCACCCGCGCCGGACCAAGTCCTTTGGCGCGCGCCAGCCGAACATAGTTGAGCGGCATTACCTCGCGCACCCCTGCCTGTGTCATGCGCAAAACGAGCGATGCCTTGAACAGGGCGAGATTGACGGCTGGCAATAACAGGTGGCGTAATCCTTCCCATGTGAGGAAGCTCCACTCTGCACCCAGAAAAGCACGGGTCGGTCCACGCCCGCCGCTTGGCAGCCAGCCGAGATGAACCGAAAATAACATGATGAAGATCAGGCCGACCCAGAAGGTCGGCAGCGAGAAGCCGACAATGCTGCCTGTCATCAGAAGCCGGGAAAGGCGGGAGCGCGGGTATAGTCCCGCCAGCAGACCAAGTGGTACGCCGACAAGAATGGAAATCAGCATGGCGCTGACCGCCAGTTCTGCCGTCGCGGGCAGCCGTTCCAGAATGACGGTGAAGGCGGGTAGGTTATAGACATAGCTTATGCCGAAATCACCGGAGGCAAAGCCACCGATAAAATGCAGATATTGCCACCACAGTGGCTGGTCGAGGCCAAGTTCGGCAATGATGCGCGCCCGTTCCGCCTGATCGGCCTGCGGCGAGATAATGATGTCCACCGGATTGCCGATTACATTCACGCCGATGAACACGATGACCGTCATCACCAGAACGACCGCAATCGCCTGCAACAATCTTTGGCCAATGAGGGCAATCATACTGCGGCCCCAGACGCGGTTTCCGGCAGGCTGCCGGAGACGGCGATTTTGGAGGCAACGGCCAGGGCGGCGGCGCTCATTGCGGCAACGCCTGATGCGATGGCGCTTTCGTCAGGCTGCACGCTTGCCGTATGAAGCCGGTCATGGCGCCCCGGCGCTCCAGCACCGATGCCCAGACGGAAGGATTGGCGCTGTTCGGCAAGGCAGGCGAAATCCTCGCCGCCCATGCCACCCGGAATGTCATCGATTACATCGCCGAGTTGTTGCAGCACCGCTTCGCGGATCGGTGTCTGAAAAGCCTCTTCATTGACTTGGGCTGGGACGCCGGTCGCAAGTTCGAAGCGGCATTCAAGCCGATGCAGGGTTTCGGTGGCTGTGCACAGGCGGCGGATTGCATCGATCGCGGCCTCATGATGTGCTGCGCTGCGTGCGCGCACGGTGCCACGGATGATGGCTGTATCGGGAATGACATTGGGGCTTTCGCCGGCCAGAAAAGCGCCGATGGCGATGACGCAGGGGATCGCCGGATCGAGTTCGTTAGCGGGGATCGCTGAAATTTTCGAAATGATATCGGCACCCGCCAGAATGGGGTTTCGCGCCTGATAGGGCCGCCCCGTATGACCGCCAGCGCCGCGCAAGGCGATTTCAAAACGGTCGATGGCAGCCGTGGTCGCGCCGTGTGCCACACCGATCCGTCCGGCGGGCAGGTCGGGACGGATATGGTAGCCCAGCACCGGACCAACACCGTCCAGTACGCCGTCCTTCATCATGGCCTTCGCGCCGAGCAGAACCTCTTCGGCGGGCTGGAAGATGATGCGGAAAGCCGCATCCGTCTCAAGGCTGTCGAGCACCGCCGCAACGCCGACCGCGATGGCGCAATGCAGATCGTGGCCGCAGGCATGCATCTTGCCGGGCGTCTGGCTGGCATAGGGCAGGCCGGTTTCCTCATGGATCGGCAGCGCATCCATGTCGGCGCGAATGAGCACGCGCGGACGGTTACCGGCCTCGCCGATATCGACGACGACGCCCGTACCGCCGATGCCGGTTTTCGCCGCAAGCCCCATGCCTGAAAGCGCTCTGACGATGCGCTCGGCGGTGCGATATTCCTCGAACGCCAGTTCGGGATCGGCATGGATTTCGCGGCGCAGCGCGATAAGGATCGGTTCGATGCGCCCGATGACCGCTGCGATGTTTTCCCGGTCATTGCCGGGCAATGCCTGCGCCTGTGTCATGCGGGATGTCATCCCCGCACGTCCATGGCCAGCGTGCGCTCGTCATCGCGCCCTGCGAATTTCAGTGGATCGCGCAAACCCCAGACCGTGATGGGATGGTAGAGTGGAATGACTGCGATGTCTTCCATGGCGAGGCGGCTTGCTTTTGCATAAAGCGGCGCGCGGTGCGCGGCATCCATGGTCACCATGGCTTCCTCAAGGATTTTATCTATCTGCGGGTTGGAATAACGCAAACGGTTGTTGGCGCCATAGCCTTGTTTCTTGTCGACGCTGTGGATCACATTGCGCAGGGCATGCGCGATGTCACCCATGCTGGAACCGTAGCCGACGAGAAAAAAGCTATAGGCGGATGTGCCATTTGCGCCCCCGCTGGTGGCGCGCTGATAAAACACGCTGGCTGGCATGGTTTCGACTTCCACGTCCACGCCAATCCGTGCCAGCATCTGCGCTACGGCCTGGATCACCGCAGCATCCCGGATAAAGCGGTCATTGGGGCCGTGCAACGTAACCTTGAAGCCTTCGGGCAGACCGGCTTCTACGAGCAGTGCCTTGGCACGCTCTATGTCAACAGTGGGTAGTGTCAGATCAGTTGCGGCACCGAACACCTTGTCAGGCGCCAGTTGCACTGCCGGAACACCGTTCCCCGTCAGAATGCGCTCGGATATGGCTTTCCTGTCGATGGCAAGCGAGAATGCCTGACGCACCCTGATATCCCGAAAAGGGTTTGGAATTTCAGCGCCACTCTTGCTGCGGACGAATGGCGTGTGTTCCCGTTCCTGATCGAGCGTCAGAAAGATCGTACGGTTCGGGACGCCGCGTGCAATGGAAATGCCATCCAGCTTTTCAACGGTTTCAACATCCGACGGCGGCACGTTCTCGATCAGGCCGACATCGCCCGCGCGCAGCGCCGCCACGCGCGCGCCGCCAACCGGGATCGGTCGGATGATCACGTGGGCAAAGGCCGGGCGCGGTCCCCAATAGGCATCATTGCGTTCCAGTACGATGCGATTGCCAAGGTCGGACTGAACCACGCGGTAGGGGCCGGTGCCGATTGCAGCGCGGCCGGAATTGTAGTCATCCGTCGTCGCACCTTTGCCGAACTTGCGCGAGATGATCGCGGTGGTCGCAAGCTCATCCGGCACGATTGGGTTGGGTTTTTCCGTTTTCACGCGGAAGACACGGTCGTTGATTTTTTCGAGCGTCTTGCCGCTGAGATAGGATCGCATGTTGAATATGGCGCCGGGCACATTCTGCGCGCGCTCGACCGTGAAGGCGATGTCCTCAATGGCGAGCGGGGTGCCGTCCTGGAATTTCACGCCTTCGCGCAATGTAAATTCCCACGTCAGGTCGTCGATGATCCGCCAGCTTTCTGCCAGTCCAGGCACGACGGTCTGATCGGCGCGAATATGCGTGATGCGGTCATAAATGTGCTGCGCCAGCGCATTGTTCTGGGCTACCAGATGCCAGTGCGGGTCGAGCGAGGTCGGCGCGGTCGAAAAGCCGATGATCAGCTCTCCGTTCGGTTCCGCCGCCAGAACCTGCGCGCCGCCAAGCCACGGTAGAACCGCACCCGCCGTGAGGGAGGCCAAAAAACTTCTGCGGGTGATGGGCATGGCAATCTCGCTCTTTTCATTGCTTTCCTGCCTTAAAGGGCACCATAAAAAACATTTGCATGCAACCGTATCAAAAAAAATAAAAAGCGATGCTACATGCGCGCCCAGCGGCAGAAACGATGTTTCTTTCTCAGACGTAAAAATAGAATTTCATGCGAAGAAATCACTGTTTTTTAGTCTATGGAGGTAAGTCCTCCTTTTCGATACGAGCAAGAACAATTGTTTTTCTTTTTTCTCTATGACATGTTTTGGCAACGAAATGGCGACCGGGAACCGGGAGATGCGATGATGACGCGCAAGGCACCTGCGAAATCTGGGGCTAAGCCGGGCAAGGCGGAACGCATGCAGGGCAGGGACCTGCCGTCGGATATATACGACCGTATCCGGCAGGAAATCCGCCACGGTATTCTGGCCATAGGCGAAAGGGTTACGGAACAGGAACTTGCGGCACGTTTCGGCGTATCGCGCACGCCGATACGCGATGCGATCGCGCGGCTGGAAGCGGACGGTCTTTTGACCAACGAACCCCGGCGGGGACTGATCGTGACGCAGTTGTCGCATCAGCAGATCGTCGAGGTCTATAACATGCGTGAAATCCTCGAAGGTTCCGCCGCCCGGCTCGCGGCACAGGCGGCCAGCGACATGGAACTGGCCACGCTTGCCGATCTCAACGAGCGTGAAAAGGAAAACCTTTCCGATTTCAATCTGCTGCGCGATCTCAACCGCAATTTTCACCATATGATCATGCTGGCGGCGCATAACCGCTATCTGCTGCGCTCGGCCGATCAATTGTCGGGCACGATGTCGGTGCTGCCGAGCCTTCTCGATCACGAGGGTCGTGCGCGGCTTGCGGCGGCGGAGCATCAGGCCATTGTCGAGGCGCTTCTGAACCGCGACCGTGATCAGGCGGAAGCCGCCGCGCGCGCCCATGTGCGCGCCTCCCAGAAACACAGAATGATGATGCGCCTGCAAGCTCCCGCGATTGCCGGGGTTTTTGCTAGCGAAGCCCAGGACGATGACTGAAAAATGATACAGACCGAACAGACGGTAGCGCGCGCGCTAGCGGGTAATATCCTTGCTTTTTCCAGGCGTGATCATGCGCCGGAAACGCTGGAACATGCGCGTGCTGCAATTCTCGATACGATCGGGGTAACGCTTGCCGGCAGCCAGCATGCCGAGGTTCGGCGTTTACTCGATGTCGTGTCCCTGTCGGCGGCGCCCGGTGCTGCGCGGGTTTTCGGCAGGAATATCACGCTTAATCCACTTGATGCCGCGTTGCTCAACGGTATGGCCGGGCATGTTCTGGATTTCGACGATGCCAATTCGCATCTGCATGGCCATGCATCGGTGGTGATCCTGCCGGTCATTCTGGCGCTGACGGACCAGCGCGGCGCGGATGCCGCGACGATCCTGCGCGCTTATGTGAGCGGATATGAAGCCTGCGCACGAATGGGCGATGCGGTCGGGCGG
>JAATGD010000194.1 GCA_015654965.1 Hyphomicrobiales bacterium | reverse complement strand
GGCGACCGCTGCCGCGGCCTGGATCAGGAGAGTCGATTTGCCGATCCCCGGATCGCCGCCGACGAGCAACACTGATCCGCGCACGAAACCGCCGCCTGTCACGCGGTCGAGTTCGTTGATGCCGGAAATGATGCGCGGCGCATCCTCGATGTCGCCCGAAAGCGAAGTCAGCGCCACAGCCCGCCCCTTGCGCCTGGACAGCATCGCGCCGGGACCTGAGCCGATACCGCTATTGGTGCCTTCCTCGACCAGCGTGTTCCATTCGCCGCATGAGTCGCACTTGCCCGCCCAGCGCGTATGCACGGAGCCACAATTCTGGCAGATGAACTGAATGCGCGCCTTGGCCATGATATCCCTGTCATTCTTGGTCCCTCCTTGTGGTAGATGAGAACAAAACAGGAATCAAGTATTATGGTCGCGACGCGCGCTCTATGGGCGGGCGGGATGCATTTTTATCAGAGACGGCGGGAAAGGAAGCGGCTATAGCCCTGTTCATGAGCAAGGAATTCTTATCTGGCATGCGCGCCATGGTCCCGCTGGTGGCCGCCGTCATCCCCATTGGCGCCATTTATGGCGCGGTCGCGGCCACCAAGGGGCTGTCGACTCTCGAAATCACCCTGATGAGCATGGTGGTCTTTGCCGGCAGCGCGCAATTCGTCGCCATGGATATATGGACCCATCCGGCAAGCTGGTCGGCGGTCGCCTTGGGCGCCTTTCTGGTCAATCTGCGCTTCGTTCTGCTTTCGGCCTCGCTTGGCCGCAACATGCAGGCCTTTACCGGCTGGCGCAAATATCTGGCCGTGCTGTTTCTGACCGATGAAAGCTGGGCGATGGCGGAATTGAAAGCGCGCGACGCCTGGCTGACGCCGCTCTATTTCGCGGGCCTCATCGTGCCGTTCTATCTCGCATGGGTCTTGTCATCTCTTATGGGCGCGCTGGTGGGAAATACGCTGGGCGATCCGGCGGTGATCGGGCTTGATTTCGCCTTTCCCGCCGTCTTCATCGTTCTGATCATGAAATTCTGGAAAGGCCCGCAGACTGGCCTCGTCCTGCTCGCAAGCGGTTTTGCGGCTGTCGCCACCCATCATTACCTGCCCGGCGTGTGGTATATCGCGGCGGGTGCGGTTGCCGGATTGCTGGTCGCAGCTTCCCATGGCGGAAAAGGGGCGGGGGAGAACACGCCATGAGCCTCGACATCACCACGCTGCTCGCCATTCTCGCCATGGCGGGTGCCACTGCCGTGACACGCATCGCCGGCATTCTGCTGGTGCGGCATGTGCGCATGTCGGTGCGTATGCAGGATATATTGGGCGCGATCCCGCCCGCCGTGCTGATGGCGGTGGTCGCACCCACAGCACTTGCCACGGGCTGGGCCGAAACCATCGCCTGTGCGCTCACAGCTCTCACAGCCCTGCGCCTGCCGCTTCTGGCGGCAACATTTTTGGGTGTTGCCTGTGTCGCGCTGTTGCGCATGGCGGGGCTATAACAACCCCAGCCGCTATTCGTATTGTTCGGGCAGGTAGCTGCCTTCGGCCAGATCCGCAAAGCGGGTAAATTCCGCCTGGAACGACAGTTTTACCGTGCCGGTCGGGCCATGGCGCTGCTTGGCGATGATCACATCCGCCGTGCCCTTGACCTTCTCGAAATGCTGTTTCCATTCCTCGTATTTCGGATCGAACTCATCGCGCGGCTCAAGGTTCTTGACGTAATATTCCTCGCGAAAGACGAACAGCACCACGTCGGCATCCTGCTCGATGGAGCCGGATTCACGCAAGTCCGAAAGCTGCGGACGCTTGTCGTCACGGCTTTCGACCTGACGCGAGAGCTGCGACAGCGCGATGATGGGAACGTTGAGTTCCTTGCCCAGCGCCTTCAGCCCCGTGGTGATTTCGGTGATTTCCTGAACGCGGTTCTGCGACGAGGCTTTCGATGAGCCGGTCATCAGCTGCACATAGTCGATCACCAGAACGTCGAGCCCGCGCTGGCGTTTGAGACGCCGCGCGCGCGCCGCCAATTGCGCAATCGAAATACCACCCGTCTGGTCGATATAGAGCGGGATTTTCTGCATATGCTGCGAGCAGGCAACGAGTTTCTCGAAATCCGCCTCGGTGATGTCACCACGCCTGATCTTTGAAGAGGAGACTTCCGTCTGCTCGGAAATGATACGGGTGGCGAGCTGTTCGGCGGACATTTCGAGCGAGAAGAAACCGACCACGCCGCCATTCTTGGCCTTGATGGTACCATCGGCCTGCTGGTCCGGCTCATAGCTATTGGCTATATTAAACGCGATATTGGTGGCAAGCGAGGTCTTGCCCATGCCCGGGCGTCCGGCGAGGATGATAAGGTCCGAAGGCTGCAAACCGCCCATCTTGTTATCAAGCATGTTGATGCCGGTTGAAACACCCGACAGGTGCCCGTCGCGCATGAAGGCGGCATTGGCCATGTCCACAGCCGTGACGACCGCATCCTTGAATGACTGGAATCCTCCGTCATAACGGCCGGTTTCCGCCAGCTCGAACAGGCGGCGCTCGGCGTCCTCGATCTGCTCCTGCGGGGCGTTATCGACCGGCGCGTCATAGGCGACATTGACCATGTCCTCGCCAATGCCGATCAGCGCGCGCCGCGTCGCCAGATCATAAATGGCGCGGCCATAATCCTCGGCATTGATGATGGTGACAGCTTCGACCGCGAGACGCTGCACATATTGGAAGATGGTGAGATCGCCCACCGTGCCTTCGGTCGGCAGGAAGTTTTTCATCGTCACCGGATTGGCCATCTTGCCGATGCGGATGAGATCGGTTGCGACCTCATAGACGCGGCGATGCAGCGGCTCGAAAAAATGCGTGGGTTTTAAAAAATCCGAGACGCGGTAAAAGGCATCATTATTGATCAGGATCGCGCCGAGCAGCGCCTGTTCGGCTTCGATATTGTGTGGTGCCTCGCGATAGAGCGCGTCTTTCTGCGCCCGCGCATCATCGAGTTTGCGTATTGCCGCTTCCGCCATGATTCTCAAATCCTGTCCCTGATCGTTTCAGAAAGCACTGAAGTGAAACCAAACGCAACGCGGACTTAAACGAATCTTGCTGGAGGAAGCAAACTATACCGTGATTCACAGCGATTCACAGTTTTGACATTTGTTTTGATGCAAAAGCGTGTCAGGCCTTGACGCGCTTTTGCGCCGCCTGCGTCTCGCTATTGGCCCCCTTCGGTGCGCTGTCGAGACGCTTGAGACGCTTTTCCGCCGCCTCGATATAGTTGCGCGTCAGCGGCACCGCCTCCTGTTTATGGGCGATCTGGATATGGAACACATTCATATTCTGCCAGCGGAAGGCGCTTTCCGAAGCCGCGAGATAAAATTCCCACATGCGGCAGAAACGCTCATCATAAAGCGCCTTGGCACGTTCGCGATTGGCCATGAAGGCTTCACGCCATGCTTTGAGCGTTTGCGCATAATGCAGCCGCAAGATTTCGATGTCGGTGACGTATAGACCGGCTTTTTCAATCGCCGGAAGCACTTCGGAAAGCGCGGGAATATAGCCGCCGGGAAAGATATATTTGCGAATGAAAGGATTGGTCGCGCCGGGACCATCGGCGCGACCGATGGAATGGAGCAGGAATACGCCATCGGGTTTTAAAAGCCGCGCCACATGCTCGAAATATTCGTCGAAATGGCCAATGCCCACATGCTCGAACATGCCGACCGAGACGATGCGGTCGAAACTGTCATCAAGTGCGCGATAATCGGTCAGGTGGAATTTTGCACGATCCCCAAGACCTTCCTCAGTGGCACGCTTATTGGCAATGGCATACTGTTCCTGCGAGAGCGTCACGCCCGTCACATCGGCTCTAAGATGACGGGCGAGATAAAGCCCCATGCCGCCCCAGCCGCAGCCGATATCGAGTATCCTGTCGCCTTCACGAGCCAGAAGTTTTGCCGCGATATGGCGTTTTTTAGCGAGTTGCGCTTCTCCAAGCGTTGCGTCGGGTGTTTCAAAATAGGCGCAGGAATATTGCTTGTCGGGGTCGAGGAACAGGTCATAAAGCTCGCCCGAAAGGTCGTAATGACGCCTGATATTGGAGGAGGAGCGGCTGATGGTGTTCATCTGCTGGAAACGGCGGAAGAAAATCCGCATTTTCCCTAAAACGCGCATCCACGGCTCGGTTGCAGCCGTCGGGCCGGTATTTTCAAAGACGATTCGGAGAAATTCGTAGATATCGCCTTGCGGAAAATCGATCTCGCCATCCATGAAACATTCGGCGAGTTTGAGTTCGGGGTCGAAGGCGATGGCGCGTTCTGCATGTTTTGTCTTGAAATGAATATGGACAGGCGCGCCACTCTTGTCGCCAAATTGAAATTGCGCCCCTTCGCAATCGGTGACGGTAAGGTCACCGGTCCTGATCATGTGCGAAAGAGCGATACGCAGCATTGCATGCATCGGTTGCACCTCCACGTTTGCAGATCGAAACGGGCGCATGTCCTGCATCTTTGCATGGGCAGATGGCTCTTTTACGGGAGCCGTCCTGTCGTCAGATTTCTGGCAGTCTTCACGGTTAATCGATGAAAAAACGATTGGCCTGAGAAGCCCGACCCCAAGCAACGCGGATATTCTGTCTGCACTCTTTCAATCTACTCTAATACACAGAATAGGGAGTTTTTCGCTTCTGAAAAGAGAAAATGCCCGGTTTTGACACCGGGCATCATCATATAAAGTTTACCATCATGGGAAAGCCTGCTGGTTTGACAGGTCTTGCCAGAAAGAAAGCTGGCTAAATCAAGCCTCGGCTTCGCCTTCTTCGTCCTCGTCGAAAATCTCTTCCGACAGGGGTGCTTCTTCGATGCCATAGATGGCTTCGATGGAGGTGAGGTCTTCACCCTTGGCCTGACGTTCGGCTTCCTCGGTCGAGCGGGCGATGTTGACGCTGACCTTGACCTGAACTTCCGGATGCAGCGAGATTTCGACTTCATGCAGGCCGATGGTCTTGATCGGGTGCTTCAGTTCCACCTGGTTGCGGTGCAGGGTGAAGCCGCCGGCGGTGATGATGTCGGCGATGTCGCGTGTCGAAACCGAACCGTAGAGCTGGCCGGTTTCACCAGCCGAACGCACGACGATGAAGCTCTTGCCATCGAGCTTGTCGGCAACGGCCTGTGCTTCGTTCTTGCGCTCCAGATTCTGGGCTTCGAGCTGTGCGCGCTGGCCTTCAAACTTCTTCTTGTTGGCTTCGTTGGCACGAAGCGCCTTGCCCTGCGGCAGCAGGAAGTTACGGGCATAGCCGTCCTTGACCTTGACGGTTTCGCCCATCTGGCCGAGGCGGCCAATGCGTTCGAGAAGAATGACTTCCATTGGAGTTGTCCTTTCAGGTGTTTGAATAATCGGGTTATTGAGAGTTGTTTTCAGGAATTTTCGAGACGGGCGCTGCCTTGGTCGTATCGAAAAGCCCTAGTACCATGAAGATGCAAAGCAGGAATGCGAAGAGAAGGATCGTCACATAGACGAGCCACAGCGCTACCGGACGCCATGGTTTGCCGCGTGTGCGCAGATGCATGATGGCGAGTCCCGCCATCGTGAAGCCGGTGCCGAGCGCGCCGACAAAGGTTGTTGCGATCAGGCCCAGTGCGCCGGGCAGGAAGGCAAGGGCAAGGGCAGTCGCGAAAACGAAAAGTGCGGTGCGCGGCATGCGCAATGTTGCGGGCCAGTCGTCACGCGGACGCTTGAGGCGACCCGATGTCGCGGTCAGCCGCAGCGCCAGATAGAAATTGCCCATCAGGATCAGCAGGCAGGTGCCAGCCTGCACGGCAGGCAGGATGAACATCACCATGGATGTCATCATATTGCGCATATCGTCATTGGCGGTGAATTGCGGGTCGGCTTCTCCAACACGGTCGATGACCATGTTGGAAAATTCCCGCGCCATGTCCGGTCCGAAGCCGATGATGGCGCCAATGACGATAAAACTTGCCGCAACCATCAGCGACAGGCGGAACATGATATCAGACAACGGATACCAGACCATGATGTCCCTGGGGCCGCCAAGTTCGCTGGCAGGGCGCGCAAGGCCGGAAAGATAAGCGCCGGTCGCGGCCGGAATATAGCTTGTCAGCGCCATCAGAAGTGCCACCATGGGCGAGGCGACACCGCCGACCGCAAGGGTTGCGGCAATGGCCGCGACGATGCCCGCGCTCGAGCCCCAGCCAAGGGCTGCGACGAAAATCGGAAGAGGGGTCAGGAAATAGAGAACCATCGTCAGCCCTGTCTGGGCGATGACGCCGGACGACATCAGGGCCGAGGCAAGCCCCGCCAATATGCCGACACCAATGATGGTTCCATTGAATTTCATGAATTTCGCTGTCCTGCTCCGGTCTTGCCGGTTCATGCAGTTAGAGACGGCCATCCGGCGCTTGTCTCAACTCGGGTTTTCAATACGCTCCCTTGCGCCCATCGCAACGGAGGAAGAAACGGGAGACGGTAAAAACCGTCTCCCGAAAAGTCTTACTTCACAACGTAAGGCAGCAGGCCCAAGAAACGGGCGCGCTTGATCGCCTTGGCGAGTTCGCGCTGCTTCTTCTGGCTGACAGCCGTGATACGGGAAGGAACGATCTTGCCGCGTTCGGAAATGTAACGCTGCAAAAGCTTGATGTCCTTGTAATCGATCTTCGGCGCGTTGGGGCCGGAGAACGGGCACGTCTTGCGACGGCGATGGAAAGGACGACGGGTCGGGATCTGATTGATATCAACCATGATTATGCTCCTTCGCCAGCTTCGTTGTCACGCGGACGGCGCGGACCACGGTCACCCCCACGGTCGCCTCTATCGCCGCGATCACCACGGTCGAAACCACCTTCGCGCGGACGGCGCGGGCCACGGTCATCGCCATCGCGTTCACGACGGTCGTCGCGGCGCGAAAGCATGGCCGACTGGCCTTCTTCGTGCTCTTCGACGCGGATGGTCATGAAACGAAGAACGTCTTCGTTGATGCGCATCTGACGTTCCATCTCGCTAACGGCTGCAGCCGGAGCGTCGATGTTGATCAGCGTGTAATACGCCTTGCGATTCTTGTTGATGCGGTAGGTCAGCGGACGCAGACCCCAGTTTTCGATCTTGCCGAACTTGCCGCCGTTTTCTTCGATCACACCCTTGTACTGTTCGACGAGAGCGTCGACCTGCTGCTGGGAGATGTCCTGGCGGGCAAGAAGCACATGTTCATAAAGAGCCATTGGCTTTGCCTTTCTTCTGTTTCATTCTGCCTGACACCAACGGCTAAGCCTCTGCGACTCTCTGGCCGGAAAACCGGGGAAGAAAGGACGCGTTGGTCGAGACGATCGAGAGCGGAGACACGGGAGGCGGAAATGCTTATGATTTCCAACGAGTCTTCCCACTTTATAACAGTGAAAAGGCACGACCCTCCGTTCAGCCCCCAGCTGGCACCAAGCATTGAACGGGCGGCTCATACGTGTTTTTCCCCGTCTTTGCAAGCGTTGGGGGCTATAAAAATCCACAAATGGTTGACTTTTCAACCCGTCTTGGGGCACATCGCGCAAAATTATTGTATCAGATGAGGCATCAATGGCGGTAGCATTTACCTTTCCCGGACAGGGCAGCCAGGCGGTCGGCATGGGCAAAGCGTTGGCCGAACAATTCGCGGAAGCACGCGCCGTTTTCGAGGAAGTGGACGCGGCACTGGGCGAAAAACTCTCCGCCACCATGTTTGATGGCCCCGAAGATCAGTTGACCCTGACCGCCAATGCGCAGCCAGCCCTGATGGCGGTTTCGATTGCCACGCTGCGCGTCATGGAAGCGCGTGGCTTTTCGTTGCATGACAAGGTTTCCTTTGTCGCCGGTCATTCGCTGGGCGAATATTCGGCGCTTTGCGCAGCCGGTACTTTCTCGCTCGCTGATACTGCACGGCTTTTGCGCATTCGCGGCAATGCCATGCAGAAGGCGGTTCCGGTTGGTGAAGGGGCGATGGCGGCAATCATCGGTCTGGAGCATGGCGATGTCGAAGCCATTTGCGCGGAGGCCAGGGGCACAGGCCCGGTGCAGATCGCCAATGATAATGGCGGCGGGCAATTGGTTATTTCCGGCTCCAAGGCCGCCGTTGAACTCGCGGCCAAGCTTGCATCCGACAAGGGCGCCAAACGCGCCATCATGCTGCCTGTTTCCGCCCCCTTCCATTCAAGCCTGATGGGACCTGCGGCGGAGGCCATGCGCGAGGCGCTGGCAACGGTTGAAAAACATGATCCCATCGTGCCGCTGATCGCCAATGTGCGTGCGGCTCCTGCGACGGATGCGGGTGAAATCGCCGATCTTCTGGTCGAACAGGTCACCGGACAGGTGCGCTGGCGCGAAACGGTCGAATGGTTTGCCGCCAATGGCGTTGCAACACTTTATGAAGTAGGGTCGGGCAAAGTCCTGACCGGTCTTGCGCGCCGCATCTCCAAGGATGTGAGCGGTATTCCGGTCGGAACGGTCGAAGAAATCGATGCAGCGCTTGCGGCTCTCAACGCTTGAAGGATTTGAATATGTTTGATCTGACTGGCCGCAAGGCACTTGTTACCGGCGCGACTGGTGGTCTTGGCGAAGAAATCGCTCGTAGCCTGCATGCGCATGGTGCAATCGTCGGCCTGCATGGCACCCGCGATGAAAAGCTTAAAGAACTTGCTGGCGAGCTTGGCGACCGCACTTTTGTCTTTCCGGCCAATCTTTCGGATCGCGAAGCCGTGAAGGCCTTGGGCCAGAAGGCCGAAGAAGAGATGGGTGGCGTCGATATTCTGGTCAACAATGCCGGTATCACCCGTGACGGTCTGTTCGTGCGCATGAGCGACGAGGACTGGGATACGGTTTTGAACGTCAACTTGACCTCGGTGTTCAACCTGACGCGGGAATTGACCCATCCGATGATGCGCCGCCGTCATGGCCGCATCATCAACATCACCTCCATTGTTGGCGTCACCGGCAATCCGGGACAGGTCAATTATTGCGCCTCCAAGGCGGGCCTGATCGGCTTTTCCAAGTCGCTGGCGCAGGAAATCGCCAGCCGCAACGTGACGGTCAACTGCGTAGCACCCGGCTTTATCGAATCGGCTATGACTGACAAGTTGAACGAGAAGCAGAAAGAAGCCATCATGGGCAATATCCCCATGAAGCGCATGGGCAAGGGCGGCGATATTGCCGCAGCCGTTGTCTATCTCGCAAGCGATGCCGCAGCTTACGTCACGGGCCAGACCCTGCATGTGAATGGCGGCATGGCCATGATCTGAAGCGCATCCCGAAAACTGTGAAACGGTTTTCGGACAAGATGCGCGATAAGCCAAAAGCTTTTCCACACCCCTTTTATGGTATAAAAAGCCTTAAAATGAGGGGGTGGGGAGGAAAAGACGCTTTGCCTCGCTCAAGAAGCATGGTAATGCGCCCATCGAGAATTGCGGTCATCCATAGGACAAGACCGCGCTTCCATTCCGCAAGGAATATTCACAGGATGACTGTCGGGGCCATGTTGCCCAAGACTGGCAGACATCTTAGAACTTGATTACAATCCTGCATGCCGCTAACCAAGGCAGAGCAAATAAACACAGGTCGAGGTTCCGACATGAGCGATACCGCAGAGCGCGTCAAGAAAATCGTTGTTGAACATCTGGGCGTAGATGCCGACAAGGTCACGGAAGGCGCAAGCTTCATCGATGACCTCGGCGCAGACAGCCTTGACACCGTTGAACTGGTGATGGCGTTTGAAGAAGAATTCGGCGTTGAAATTCCTGACGACGCTGCCGAAACGATCCTCACGGTCGGCGACGCTGTGAAGTTCATCGACAAGGCTTCTGCCTGATTGGCATGAGATCATGGGCTGGAGTTCTCACGAATTCCGGCCCTGCTTGTCTTTAAAAGGCTGCGCAGCGTTTGTGCGGGCCTTGAAGAGAATTGAGCGGCCATCCTGCGGTCGTTTGTAAAACTGCCTCCGAATGCAGATTTGAGATCGCATCCGTAAGCGCAGGCTCCAGTGAAGCGGCTGGGGCATCATCCCTCAAAAGCGCCCAGATTGGATCTGCCAGTGGGGTCTGCCTGCGGGTCGATGTCCGGTTGCTACAGCATCGGCCCAAAAATCGGAATCGATTTTTGGAAAGCACGATGCGTAGATTCAATAAGTTAGAACGTCCTTTGTGCGTCCGAATGGACGCACGGCGCTCTAGAGCATTTCCAGCAAAAGTGTGAAGCGGTTTTGCGTAGGATAATGCGTAGGATAAAAGTCTTGAGGGATGAATATGAGGCGTGTCGTCATCACCGGGCTCGGTCTTGTGTCGCCGCTGGCAAGCGGTGTCGAAGAGACATGGAAGCGGCTTCTGGCCGGAGAAAGCGGTGCCCGCCGCGTGACCGAATTTGAAGTCGATGATCTGCCCTGTCAGATCGCCTGCCGCATCCCGCTCGGCGACGGCTCCAATGGCACCTTCAATGCCGATCTTCATATGGAACCGAAAGAACAGCGCAAGGTCGATCCTTTCATCGTCTATGCGGTGGGTGCTGCCGATCAGGCGCTCGATGATGCCAACTGGCATCCGGTAAGCGACGAGGACCAGATCCGTACCGGCGTGCTGATCGGTTCGGGCATCGGCGGCATCGAAGGCATTGTCGAGGCAGGCTACACGCTGCGCGACAAGGGCCCGCGCCGTATCTCGCCTTTCTTCATTCCCGGTCGTCTGATCAATCTTGCATCCGGCCATGTTTCGATCAAGCACGGGCTGCGCGGTCCCAATCATGCGGTCGTCACTGCCTGCTCGACCGGCGCGCACGCCATTGGCGATGCCGCCCGCCTGATCGCCTTTGGTGACGCGGATGTCATGGTTGCCGGTGGCACCGAATCACCCGTCAGCCGTATTTCATTGGCAGGCTTTGCCGCCTGCAAGGCGCTTTCCACCAAGCGCAATGACGATCCGACAGCCGCCTCGCGTCCCTATGACGAAGACCGTGACGGCTTTGTGATGGGCGAGGGCGCAGGCGTCGTGGTTCTGGAAGATCTGGACCATGCGCTGGCACGTGGCGCGAAAATCTATGCCGAAGTGATCGGTTACGGCCTTTCGGGCGACGCCTATCACATCACGGCCCCGACCGAGAATGGCGAAGGCGCGCAGCGCTGCATGGAAGCGGCGATCAAGCGCGCTGGCATCACTCCGGACCAGATCGATTACATCAACGCGCATGGCACCTCGACCATGGCCGACACCATCGAACTGGGTGCTGTCGAACGTGTGGTGGGCGATGCGGCCGCAAAAATCTCGATGTCCTCGACCAAATCCTCGATCGGCCATCTGCTTGGGGCGGCGGGCGCTGCGGAAGCGATCTTCTCGACGCTTGCCATTCGCGACAATATCGCACCGGCAACGCTCAATCTCGACACGCCTGCGGTTGCAACCAGGATCGATCTCGTGCCGCACAAGCCGCGTGAGCGCCAGATCGATATTGCGCTGTCCAATTCCTTCGGCTTTGGCGGCACCAATGCTTCGCTGGTCCTGCGCCGCTATGTTTGACCTTCTTTCTGGTGAAAGACGGTAAATTCAATGAAACTTGTAAAAATGCGGGGTTTCTCCGCGTTTTTGCCAAAATAGTGTCGGATGCGATATTGAGAATCGCCAGTCATGGTTAGAGTGACGTTTTCGGCATTTTGAGAATGCGGAAAAAGCTGGAGCGGACTGATCGGAACAGTATAGGACCGCTCCATTCATACAGTTTACGCATTTCCAGTTGGATTTTCCTTTCCATATGGGGATGCCTCTGGAACCGAGGTGATGGAGTGAGTTCACAGGACCAATCCGGACAAGGCCCCGCAGCAGGGCAACAGACTGCCGAGCAGGTCCCCGAAAAGGCCCCTGAAATGGAATCTGTACAGGTCCCTGAACAGGTTCAAGCCGCAGCGCCTGAAAACAAAGCGGCAGCAAAGCCGATCGTGCTCAAATCCGCGTCCGAGGCGCTGCGTCCGGAACCTGGCACGCCGCCGCCGCGCAAGCGCTCACGTCATGCAAAAAGCCAGATCGTCGTTTTCATGAATTTCATGCTGTCGCTTCTGGTTCTGGTCCTTTTGGGCGCGTCCGCGCTGTTTTATTTCGGCAAGGTGCAGTTCGACGCGCAAGGCCCGCTTGCGGCTGACACGACTTTTGTGGTCAAGCGCGGCGCGAGCATCGGCGAAGTCGCCAATTCTCTCGCCGCGCGCGAGATCGTCAGCGACGGGCGTATCTTCCGCTTCGGCATGCGTGCCTATGATCATGAAAACGGCCTGAAGGCTGGCGAATATGCCATTCCCGCCGGTGCCTCCATGCGCGATGTGATGAATATTCTGGTCAGTGGCAAGTCGATCATGTATCCGCTGACCATTCCCGAAGGCCTGACCGTCAAGCAGATTTTCGACCGTATCGAAGCCGATCCCATTCTGCTCGGTGACATGCCGCAGGATATGCCGCCCGAAGGCTCGCTCTTCACCGATACGCTGAATTTCACGCGCGGCACCACGCGTGAGGAAATCATCAAGCGGATGCTCGCTTCGCAGGAAAAGCTGATCGACGAGACATGGGCCAAACGCCGCGCCGACCTTCCGGTGAAGGACAAGAATGAATTCGTGACGCTTGCTTCCATCGTCGAGAAGGAAACCGGCATTGCCTCCGAGCGCCCGCATGTGGCCTCGGTCTTTGTCAATCGTCTCAACAAGGGCATGCGCATCCAGTCGGACCCGACGATCATTTACGGCCTGTTCGGCGGCGCGGGCAAACCGTCCAATCGCCCGATCTTCCGGTCCGATATCGACAAGCCGACCCCCTACAATACCTATATCATCAAGGGCCTGCCGCCGGGACCGATTGCCAATCCGGGTCGGGCGGCGCTTGAGGCGGTGGCCAATCCGCTCGATACGGATGACCTCTACTTCGTGGCGGACGGCACCGGCGGGCATGTGTTTGCCAAGACCCTGCAGGAGCACAATGCCAATGTGCGCAAGTGGCGGTCTGTCGAAGAGCAGAACAATATAAATCAGAATACGGGGCAAAGTTCAGGCCAGAATCCAGGCCAGAACACTGGTACGGGCCAGTAGGCTTTCAGGCTGAAATCAAACTGTTAAAACGCCGTGCGTCCAGAAGGGCGCACGGCGTTTTAAAAATAAGTAGCGGCTTTTCAGCCCACGATTTATTCATGTGTTTCCGTAGTAAGTCAGCCTTACGGAATGAGAGATGAGGATGATGCGCATGGCGCTCCAGAGCATGACCGGATTTGCGCGACACGCGGCGGCCTATCAAGGGGCTGATGGCGAGACGCGCATCACCTGGGAAGTCCGTTCCGTCAACGGCAAGGGGCTTGATCTGCGCCTTCGTCTGCCGCAGGGACTGGAAGGGGTGGAGCATCCACTGCGCTCAGTTCTTGCGCGGCATTTTGCGCGCGGGAATTTTCAGGCAAGCCTCACTGTTGAACGCACGGATGATCAGCCGCCATTCATCATCAATCACGCCATGCTCAGCCAGGTGCTGGAACTGGGGAGCCAATTGCAGAAGAGCCACGGTCTGGCACCTGCAAGCGTGGACGGCATTCTTGCCCTGCGCGGCATTATCGATCAGGCGCAGGTGACACAAGACGATGCGGCGCGGGCAGGGCTTGAAGCGGCCATCGTCGCAGCTTTCGAGGATGCGCTCAAAGCGATTGGCAGCGCACGGGCGCAGGAGGGCGAGGCGCTTGATAAAATCCTCTCAAACCATGTCGATACGATCAGCCGCCTGACGAAAGAAGCGCGCAACGACCCCTCACGCACGACCGATGCCATCAAGGCGCGGCTGATCGCACAGGTTTCGCTGCTGCTTGATAGCCCGCGTGAACTCGATGAGGCGCGGCTTTATCAGGAAGCGGCTTTCCTTGCCACCAAGGCCGATATTCAGGAAGAACTGGACAGGCTCGACACGCATGTAACCTCCGCGCGCAAATTGCTTTCCGATGGCGGGCCTGTCGGGCGCAAACTCGATTTTCTTTCACAGGAATTTAATCGTGAGGCCAATACACTGTGTTCCAAGTCGAATGCGGCGTCGGTCACGGCCATCGGTCTGGAACTGAAAGCGGTCGTCGATCAGTTTCGCGAACAGGTACAGAATCTTGAGTAACACGAATATGGCCATCTCTTCGGTTGAAAATGGCGTTGCGCGCAGGGGCCTGATGGTGGTGATCTCCTCGCCTTCGGGCGCGGGAAAATCGACCATTGCGCGGCAGTTGCTCAATGATCCCGACATGAAACTGTCGCTGTCGATCTCGGTGACGACGCGTGAGCGCCGCCAGAGCGAAATCAACGGCGTGCATTATCATTTCATCACGACGCGCGAATTCGAGCGGCTTCGCGACAATGACCAGTTGATCGAATGGGCGCAGGTGCACGGCAATTTCTACGGCACATTGCGCCAGACGGCGGAAGAAGCGCTGGCGGATGGTCAGGACATGCTGTTCGATATCGACTGGCAGGGTGCGGAGCAATTGCAGCAGAAAATGCCTGCCGATGTGGTGTCGATCTTCATCCTGCCGCCCAGCATGCATGAATTGCAGAACCGCCTCAACCGTCGCGCCGAGGATGCGGCGGATGTAATCGAGACGCGGTTGCAGAACGCGCGGTTTGAAATCCAGAAATGGGTGAATTACGACTATATCGTCATCAATGAAGACCTTGAGCGCTCCTATGCGGGCATCAAGGGCATCATCACCGCCGAGCGCCTGCGCCGCGACCGCCGCCCCGGCCTGTTCGATTTTGTCGAGGGATTGTTGGAGGAACAGCCACAGGGCTGATCATTGATATCGGATACAAAAGCCCATGCGAAGATGCTTCTCCGCATGGGCTTTTTGTTGTCGGCCTTTTGGTCAGGCGAGGCTGGCAATCGCGTCAAGGCGGGCTTTGTGATCATCGCTCAGGGTGAGGGATGCTGCGGCAATATTTTCACGCAGATGTGTGCGGCGTGAGGTGCCCGGTATCAGCAGGATGTTGGGGCTGCGCTGCAACAGCCATGCCAGCGCCACGCTTTGCGGTGTTGCGCCCGTTTCTGCCGCGACGCGGTTGAGTTCTTCCGTCTGCAAGGGCGAGAAACCGCCCAGCGGGAAGAAGGGGACGAAGGCGATGCCGTCTTCTGCCAGCTTGTCGATCATCGCGTCATTTTCGCGGAAAACCAGATTATACTGGTTCTGCACGCAGACGATGGGCGCGATATCGCGGGCGATGGCAAGCTGCGCTTCATCGACATTGCTGATGCCGATATGGCTGATCAGGCCCTCGTCCTGCATGGCCCGCATGGCCTTCATCGGGGTAGCGATATCGTCTTCGGGCGCGCCCATGCGCAGGTTGACAATGGCGATTTTCTCGAGGCCCAAATGTTCGAGATTGTCCAGAACCGACTGGCGCAGGAAATTGGCACTGCGTTCGAGAATCCAGTCGCCCGTCTCATTGCGCCATGCGCCGACCTTGGTGACGATGGTGAGATTTGCGGGGTAGGGGTGGAGCGTCTCGCGAATGATGCGGTTGGTGACGTAGGGGCCGTAAAAATCGCTGGTGTCGATATGATCAATGCCGAGTTGCAGCGCTTCGTGCAAAACGGCGCGTGCCTCGTCGGGATCGCGTGGCTCGCCAAAAATATGCGGACCGGAAAGCTGCATCGCGCCATAACCCATGCGGTTGACGGAAATTTCTGTGCCGGGAAAAGTGAAACGGCCAGCGGCGGCGGCGGGCAGTGAGGATAAGACGGTCATGAAAGAATCTCCTTTGTGTCTCACAATGGCTGATCGCGTAAGCATTGAAAATAGGGGTAAAAACGAATAGGTTGTTCGTTATGGCGAACAATAATTTTTCTCCCTCGCTCGATGATTTGTCGATCTTTCTTGCGGTCAGCCGCGCGGGCGGCTTTCGCATGGCGGCGCGCTGGCTGGGTGTTTCGCCGGCAAAAGTCAGTGAAACCATATCAAGGCTGGAAGCGCGTCTTGGCGTGCCACTTTTCATGCGCACCACGCGCAGCGTACATTTGACGCAAGCGGGACAATCGCTTGCCGAACGCATTGCGCCGGTGATTGCCGAGGCGCGTGCGGCGCTTGACGATGCGGCAAGCACGCAGAGCGAAGTGCGTGGGCGGCTCAAACTCAACGTGCCGGGCGCGGTCATGTTCGATATCCTGCCACCGCTGATCGACGGTTTTCTTGCTGCCCATCCGGGCGTTAGCATGGAGGTCATGGTCGATGACCGGCTGATCGATATCAATGCGGCTGGCTGTGATGCGGGTATCCGCTATGGCGAACATCTGGCGCAGGACATGATTGCCGTGCCCATCGGTCCGCGCCGGCAATGGAGCGTATTGGCTGCATCTCCCGCCTATGTTGCAAGGCGCGGGATGCCACAACACCCAATGGAATTGGCGGAGCATGAATGCTTGCGCGCGCGTTTTGCCAGTGGTGCGATGACGCAATGGGAGTTCGACAAGGACGGGGAGTTGCTCATTGTCGATCCGCCTGCCCGCCTCATCATGGCGACTGCCGGGGTTCAGGCTATGATCGACCTGGCGCTTTCCGGCCATGGACTGGTCTATACGTTCCGCAACTGGCTCGACCCGCATTTCAAAAGCGGCAAACTGGTGCCGGTACTTGCCGACTGGTCGGTGGAGTTCGAGGGACCAAATCTTTATTTTTCAAGCCGCTTCATGCCAAAACCGTTGCGCGCTTTCATTGATTATGTGGCAACGAAACGGGATGGCTAATCAAGCCTGATCCTGATGCGGTCGGTATCCGCAACCAGTTGCTCGAAAGCGGGCAGGAACGGTTTGCCGCCGAGCGTCAGCAAGTCTTTTAGCGCATTGCTATTCTTGAACACCAGTTCGCATTCGCCCGGCCAGCCGGGACCGCCCCATTGCACGCCGTCCCAGAAGCTATCGAGTGTGAAGCCAAAAGATTGCGCGTCATGGACGGGTACCGTGCCAAGATAGCGCTGCCACAACTCATAGGGCGTCTTGATGCCCTTACAGTCTATTTCATAAACCGGCAGCATTTAATCCAATAAGATCAGCAGACCATCGACCATGCCAAGAACGAGAATGAGGCCGCCCATGATGATGGCAACGATCACCAGCATCCGCTTTAGTGGATTGCGTTTGACCTCTTCTTTTCCACTCCAGTCGTAAGGCGCTTGGGGCATTGTCTTCTCCGAGGCTCACATATTAGCCAGCCCCACATATTAGCAAATCCAATATATTAGCAAGTCCTATGGAACATAAACATGACCGGGCGTCAAACCGCCGTGCCACCGACCGTCACTTGATCCATGCGCAAATGCGGCTGGCCGACGCCGACCGGTACCCATTGTCCGCCCTTACCGCAATTGCCGCTGCCGTTATCGAGCTTCATGTCATTGCCGATCATTGAAATGCGCTTCATGGCGTCCGGCCCGTTGCCGATCAGCATCGCGCCCTTGATGGGCGCGCCGATCCTGCCGTCCTCGATCATATAGGCTTCCGTGCAGCCGAACACGAATTTGCCCGATGTGATATCCACCTGACCGCCGCCGAAGGATACGGCATAAATGCCCTTTTTCACCGAGGCGATGATTTCGTCGGGCGTCTTGTCGCCGGAGAGCATATAGGTGTTGGTCATGCGCGGCATTGGCGCGTGCGCGTAGGATTCGCGCCGCCCGTTGCCGGTCGGTTGCATGCCCATCAGGCGCGCATTCTGCCGGTCCTGCATGTAATTGACGAGTTTTCCATCCTCAATCAGTACGGTGCGGTTGGAAGGTGTGCCTTCGTCGTCAATGGTCAGCGAACCGCGCCGCTCGGCAATGGTGTCGTCATC
>JAATGD010000375.1 GCA_015654965.1 Hyphomicrobiales bacterium | reverse complement strand
CTTTGCGCAATCGCTGTTTCAGGTCGGCGGCAATTTCGGCTCCTCGGTCGGACCGCTCCTTGCCGCCTTCATCGTGCTGCCGTTCGGGCAGGCCAGCATTTCGTGGTTTTCAGCGGCCGCCCTCGTCGGCATGGTGCTGCTGTGGTTCGTCGGCAACTGGTATAATCGCTATCGCATGGCCAATGCCAACCGTCCTAAAGCGGACAAGACCCTGCCCTTACCGAAAAACAAGGTGGTCATGACGGTGGTGATCCTCGCGCTGCTGATCTTTACCAAATATATTTATCTGGCGAGCATCACCAGCTATTACACCTTCTATACGATCCACCAGTTCAATGTCTCGGTGCAGACATCGCAGATCCTGCTGTTCCTGTTTCTTGCAGCCGTTGCCGCAGGCACGATTTTCGGCGGTCCCATCGGCGATCGTATCGGCACGCGCACCGTGATCTGGGTATCGATCCTCGGCGTCCTGCCGTTCACGCTGGCGCTGCCCTATGCCTCTCTTGAGGTGACGGCGATCCTGACGATTATCATCGGCTTCATTCTGGCCTCCGCCTTTCCGGCGATCATCGTCTTTGCACAGGAACTTCTGCCCGGGCGCGTGGGCATGGTATCGGGCCTCTTTTTCGGCTTTGCCTTCGGCATGGGCGGCATTGCCGCCGCAGCCCTTGGCTTTGTGGCCGACCGCAAGGGCATCGAATTTGTCTATACGGTCTGCTCCTACCTGCCATTTCTGGGACTTTTGACGATCTTCCTACCCCGACTGGGCAAGAGCGCCAAAAAAACAGCGTGAAGTAAAAAAGGGAGCGCCGCACGTCCCCCAACGGCAGCGCTCCCATATTGCCACTGACCATTGACGGCCCGGTACAGCGGCAAGCACGGAATTAGCATCTTACATCCAATTCCGAACTATTGAGCGTGGTGCATTATATCTATCGAGCAACCACGCCTTGTGTCTTTGTTCCCGAGCAAACTCACACGGCAAAACTGAAACTATGCACCGTGTCGCGGCGAAATTCGTCGAAGGCTGCCGCCACAAGCCGGATCAACGGCTTGCCTATATCAGTGGAGCGGATAAGGCTGCCCTTCACTTCCACAAGGCCATCGGCCACCAGAGGACGCAACAGCGCCAGTTCATCGGCAAATTCCACCCCCGGCGCCATCTCATCGAGATCGACCTCGAAATTGCACATCAGCGCATTGATGATTGCCGAGCGCAGCCGGTCACTGTCGCGAATAGTGTAACCGCGCACCGTGGGAATATTCCCGGCATCCACGCATTTGCGATAGCGTGGCACATCGGCAATGTTCTGCGCATAACCGCCGGGATATTGCGAAATCGAGGACGGTCCCAGACCGATCAGCGTCTGGCTGCGGTCGGTGGTATAGCCCTGAAAATTGCGGTGCAGCGTACCGTTATGCGCGGCAATGGCCATAGGATCGTCGGGTAAGGCATAATGGTCGATACCGATGGCTTCATAACCCAAAGCCGTAAAGCAATTGGCGACGACCCGGGACTGGGCAAAGCGCGCTTCGGAATCGGGCAGCAGGCTTTCATCGATGAGGCGCTGGTTGGCGCGCCGTGAGGGCAAATGCGCGTAACCGTAACAGGCGACACGGCTGGGCTTGAGTTGCGCCACCGTTTCGCATGTCAGGCGCAGGCTCTCGACCGTCTGAAGCGGCAGGCCATAGATCAGGTCGAAATTAAGCTGTTCAATACCTGCGGCACGCAACAGGGTCGCTGCTTCCACAACGGTTTCGATGGGCTGCATACGGCCAATGGCCCTTTGCACTTCCTCATTGATATCCTGAACGCCAAGGCTTGCGCGGTTGACGCCGATTGAAGCCAGCGTCTTGACCAGTTCCGGCGTCACGGTGCGCGGGTCGAGTTCAATGGCGTGTTCCATCGTCCCGGAAAAGGTGAAAGCCGCGCTCAAGGCATCGCGAATTTCCAGAAACTGTTGCGAATTGAGGATCGAGGGTGTGCCGCCGCCCCAATGCAGATGCGTCAGTTTCGGATGCGTGGTCAGTACCTGCCCGATGGTTGCAATCTCATGGAGCAGCGAGCGATGGAAGTCTTCCACCACGCTGTCGCGCACCGCGAGTTTCGAGTGGCAACCGCAATAATGACAGATCTCTTTGCAATAGGGCACGTGGATATAGAGCGAGACGCCCTCATCCGAACTGATCTGCCTGAGCCAGCGCGCTGTCGTCTCTGCCTCCAGAGGCACGAAATCGGCAGCGGTGGGAAAAGACGTATAACGCGGCACGGCATAAGCGGCATAACGTTTCATCACATCGTCATGCATAGCGTCCCCACTTCGCGCAAGGTGCGCTCTGGTAAAGCCTCACAGGCTCGGAACGATGTGAAACCGGCTTGAAGGAAGGACGGTATGATGCAGCGATCAATCCCGCATGCATGATAGCCAGTCTTGCAGTCAACAGCCCTTAAAACACGTCCATCCCCGTTCATTCCTTCAACCGGCGTTCAACCGGATCAGTCTATGATCAAGAAATACAGGGACGCGGAAAACTCAGCATTGATTTAGATCAAACAAAAAAGAGGTTGAACATTAAAGCCGAAAAAAGAAAAGTTTTAGGTCGTGGTGACGATTTAACTTTTGAGCGGCGCGAGCCGGATTTGGCGTCTGGCGAGGAGAAGGGAACGAGATGGAGTTGTTCCTCCATGAGTGAGCTTCGACAAAGCCAGAGGTGAAATCCGCCGCGTCCCTTTGGGATATGGTGAAAATCGTCCATCTTGTCGTCGCAAAACCTCAATGGAGGCAACTCCACCTTCGGTTTTGCTCCTAAAGCTGAACGATTTTCCCTCATACCGCTCCATAAGTTAAATCGTCACCACGACCTAGAGATGCTCGGGGTCCAGACCCGCAACGGCAACCAGTGAACGGCGCGAAAGAATTTCAACCGTGTTGGCGTCAACGAGATGAATAAGCCCCTGTGCCTTGAGCTTGGTAAAGCTGCGGCTGACCGTTTCAATGGTGAGGCCCAGATAATCCGCAATATCGGTGCGGTTCATGGCAAGATGGATGGGATTGGCCTGCCCGCCATGCTTGGCGGCACGGCTTGACAGGATCAGCAGAAAACTGGCGAGCTTTTCGACGGGGGCCAGACGCCCCAGCACAAGCTGGTTATCGCGCGCGGCGCGCAAGGCCGCCCGCGTCATCTGATAGAGCCGCTCCTGCAATTTGGGGAATTTTTCCATCAGCCCGTCCATTTCCCGCGCCGAAAAAGCGCAGAGAACGGAAGGCACGACCGCTTCGGCCGATTGCGAATAGGTTTCGTCATCGGCCAATCCGACAAAATCGCCGGGAAGCAGAAAGCCCGCGATCTGGCGGCGACCATCGGGCAAGGACGTATAGATGCGCAACATGCCGGATGTGAGGCTGAACACCCGCTTTTTCGCCTCTCCCTCTTCGACCAGCATTTCATTGGCCTGAAGTTTTCGCGAGGTCATGATGGCTTCAAGTACGGCAACATCCTCGTCATCAAGCGCAGCACAGACCGCCATGTGGCGCACATCGCAATCAGCGCAAGCCCCGCAGGCAGAGCGGAACGGCGATTTGGAAGCGAAGACGAGTGGTGCAACTGCCACAATGAAACCCTAAGTCAGAGGATGAACACCGGAAACCCTTGCGCCATAATTAGGACACAAAACGCCGCACCGCAAAGAGCGATTTCGCCGCAGGGTAAGCCTGCGGCGTGGATGCCTGTCAGATATTGCGGCTGCCGGGCTTGATGGCAGGAATGGCAGCCAGTTCCGGCGGCAATTGGTCTGCGGGATAGGCCGGCACTTCATAGTCAGCCAGGGAGATCAGCCGCGTTCCGACATCCGCCTTGCCCGCCGAGCGATCCACGATACAGGCCGCGGCCACGACCTCGATACCGAGATCATTCATGCAGGCAATCGTTTCGCGGATGGAAAGACCGGTGGTGACGATATCTTCCACGATCACCACGCGTGAACCTTTGGGCACATCGAAGCGGCGCAGGCGAAAAATGCCGTTCTCACGCTCGACCCAGACGGACGGCACGCCCAGATGCCGCGACGTCTCATAAGACGGAATCAGCCCGCCAATGGCTGGCCCCACCACATAATCGATCGGCCCCAGATCCGCCGCCCTGATCTTTTCAGCCAGCGCCTTGCACAGCTTTTCCGTCTTCTCAGCATACATGAAGACGCGCGCCTTCTGGAGAAACACCGGACTTCTCAAACCCGAGGTCAGGATAAAATGGCCTTCCAGTATCGCTCCCGCTTCGCGGAAGATGGCCAGCACGTCTTCAGTCTTCATCTTTGTCTATCCATTCACGCGCTTTGCGTCGCTGACGCTTGCGCTTTCCTTGAGCTGGGAAATGATGCGGGTGAGATGCTTGAGGTCCCATACCTCCACATCCACGATCATTTCGGTAAAGTCGGGCGCGGTGCGCACCATCGACAGATTGTGAATATTGGCGTCATTGGCGGCAATGATCTGCGCAATTTCCGCAAGTGAGCCCGGCGAATTGATCGCCGATACGCTCACACGCGCCGGAAAACGCTCATTCATGCTCTCGTCAATGTCCCAGCGCACATCGATCCAGCGCTCCGGCTGATCGTCATAGGCTGTGAGCGCCGGTGACTGGATCGGGTAGATCGTAATACCCGCTCCCGGCTGCAGGATACCGACGATACGGTCGCCGGGAACAGCACCCTCGGGCGCAAAACGCACGGGCAGATCGGAATTGGTTCCGCGAATGGGCAGAGCGCGTTTGGCGGGTTTTTGCGGCGACTTTTCATCCTCACCATTGCCTTCATTGTTACCCTCAGGCACCTTGAAGATCATACCGGCGGCGTTCTGGATGTTGAACCAGCCTTTTTCTCCGGTTTTCGCAGGATTGTTCTGGGTTGTGACGCGTGTATCCTGATAATCGGGATAGACGGCCTTCAGCACATCGCTCGATGGCAATTCACCGCGACCGACCGCCGCCAACACATCCTCGACATCCTTGCGCGCCAGACGCGGCAGGTTGGGTTTCAACACATCCTTGGTGAAGGTTTTCCCGGCCCGCTCGAAAGCGCGTTCGAGAATACGGATGCCAAGCCCGCCATATTGCTTACGCACCGCCGAACGGGTGGCGCGGCGGATGGCGGCACGAGCCTTACCAGTCGCAACAAGCGATTCCCACGCGGCCGGTGGCACCTGCGCCTTGGAGCGGATGATATCGACTTCATCGCCGTTTTTAAGTTCCGTCATCAAGGGCATGATGCGCCCGTTGACCTTGGCGCCGACGCAACTGTCTCCAATATCGGTATGGACCGCATAGGCGAAATCAATCGGCGTCGCCCCGCGCGGCAGCGCAATGAGCCGCCCCTTGGGCGTGAAGCAGAATACCTGATCCTGAAACAGTTCAAGCTTGGTATGTTCGAGAAATTCTTCCGGGTTGTCGCCTTCGGAAAGCTGCTCGATGGTCTGGCGCAGCCATGCATAGGCATTGGTTTCGGTCGATATCTTGTGCGGATTGTTGTCGCTGCCGCGATCCTTGTAGACGGAATGCGCGGCAACGCCGAATTCGGCAATCTCGTCCATGGCGCGGGTGCGGATCTGCAATTCGATACGCTGGCGCGACGGGCCGATGATGGTGGTGTGCAGCGAACGGTAATCGTTCTGCTTGGGCGTTGAAATATAGTCCTTGAAGCGGTCGGGCACCATCGACCATGTGGTATGGATCAGCCCGAGCGCGCGATAGCAATCCTGCACGGAATCAACCAAAACGCGGAAGCCGAAAATATCCGACAATTGCTCGAATGAAAGCCCCTTGGTTTCCATCTTGCGAAACACCGACCACGGCTTTTTCTGACGGCTCTTGACGTTGGCCTTGATACCGTTCTTCTCAAAGATTTCCGACAGGTCCTTTTCGATCTTCTGCAAAAGACCACGGTTCTTTTCGAGAATTTCCGCCAGGCGATCCGTCACCGCCCGCCATGCATCGGGATTGATATAGCGGAATGCCAGCTCTTCCAGCTCCTCGCGCATATCCTGCATACCCATGCGGCCAGCAAGCGGCGCATAAATATCCATGGTTTCTTCGGCAATGCGCAGGCGCTTGTCCTCGCGCATGACGCCGAGCGTGCGCATATTGTGCAAACGGTCGGCAAGCTTGACGAGGAGCACGCGCACATCTTCGGAAATCGCCAGCAGAAGCTTGCGCAGGTTTTCCGCCTGCACCGCCTTCTTGGAGACGAGATCGAGTTTCTTGAGCTTGGTCAGGCCATCGACGAGCTTGCCGATTTCCGGCCCGAAAAGCTGGTCGATTTCCTGTCTTGTGGCAGTGGTGTCTTCAATCGTGTCATGCAGAAGTGCGATGGCAATCGTCGCCTCGTCGAAATGCATGTCGGTGAGGATGGCCGCAACTTCCAGAGGATGGGAAAAATAAGGGTCGCCCGAGGCGCGTTTCTGACTGCCATGTTTCTGCATGGCATAGACATATGCCTTGTTAAGAAGCGCCTCATTCACATCCGGCTTGTATCGCTGCACACGCTCCACAAGCTCATACTGGCGCATCATCGACGAAAACTCCCCAAAACCCGATCACAGCATAAAAACGCATCCTTGCATCCAGTTTTGGCCGAACATCATGAAAAAGCGAATGATTTTTCATTTTCATCGTTCATTTTTCGCCAACAGGATTAATTTTCCGAAGGCGCACCCGTTCGGGAAGCAATCGATGCTCCTGAATGCATATACGTAGAAATACGCGCCACGACCCGAAAGATCGCAGCGCGTATTCAAAGCCTCAATTCTCACGAGGATCAGAAGTCGTCGTTCTTTTCCGGCGCGACCAAACCTTCGATACCAGCCAGCAGCTCTTCTTCCGACATGCTGTCGAAGGTGACGACCTCGTCTTCCACGGTACCACCAAGACCATCGGACAAATCGTCCGACGTGATCTGCGCGGGTGCTGCGGCTTCCGGCTCGTCCACTTCCACGTGCTTTTGCAGCGAGTGGATCAGGTCTTCCTTCAGATCGCCGGGCGAAAGCGTTTCATCGGCAATCTCGCGCAGGGCAACGACAGGATTCTTGTCATTGTCGCGGTCGATGGTGATGGAAGCGCCCTGGGAAATCTGGCGGGCACGATGACCGGCCAGAAGAACGAGCTCAAAGCGGTTCTCGACCTTGTCGACGCAGTCCTCAACGGTGACGCGGGCCATGCATGGTCCCTTTCATTCTCGAAACTTTAATGGATTTTTCCCGACATAACCCTTGTCAGGCAAAATTACAAGCAAAAGCGGATTAAAGGCGTTAAATTGCCGGGAAAGACGCATGCACCCCGTTTTTTTGCGCTGTTCTGCGCCTAAAACATTGTTTCTATTCACTGTGATGCAATACCCGCTTTTTCCATGATATTTCACATAATGAACAGGATGGGTTTATACCGACAATTTTCAACCAATGGTAAATTAGATTAACAAAATAACAACCTATAGTTGCTTGTTTTTCTGTAATATGTACGTAGAAAGACAATACATGCTATTGGTAGAAATATTTTACCAGCTGCGGTTATGCAACTGATCTGAATATGCAGTCGGCACGTACTCCCGCTGACTGTAAGTGGATATATTACACGATGTTCGATTCCCGCGAGAAGATTGCGCTTTTTATTGATGGTGCCAATTTATACGCAGCTTCCAAAACCCTCGGTTTTGATATCGATTACCGTAAACTTCTGAAAGCTTTTCAGAAGCGTGGATATCTTTTGCGCGCTTATTATTATACCGCGCTCGTCGAAGATCAGGAATATTCTTCCATTCGTCCGCTGATCGACTGGCTCGATTATAACGGCTACAAGGTCGTCACCAAAGCCGCCAAGGAATTCACTGATTCCACCGGACGCCGCAAGGTGAAGGGCAATATGGATATCGAACTGACCGTCGATGCCATGCAACTGACCGACACGGTCGATCACTTCGTCATCTTCTCGGGCGATGGCGATTTCCGCTCGCTGGTCGAGGCCTTGCAACGCCGGGGCCGCAAGGTATCCGTCGTCTCGACATTGACCACCCAGCCCGCGATGATTTCCGATGAATTGCGCCGTCAGGCCGATCATTTCATTGATCTCGTTTCGCTCAAGAACGAAATCGGCCGCGATCCGTCCGAACGTCCGGTCCGCCGTCAGGATGACGATATCGACGAGGACTATTGACGTCTTCGATGACGCGGTTCATGGAGAAGCATGATTTCAGAACCGTCTCCAGACTGCGCGATCTGTCCGCGCCTGCATGATTTTATTCAGGAATGGCGGCGCAAGGAGCCTGAATGGCACAATGCGCCGGTGCGTCCTTTCCTGCCCGCCCATGATGACGATGTGCGGCTTCTGATTGTCGGCCTTGCGCCGGGTCTTCGTGGCGCCAACCGCACGGGACGCCCCTTTACCGGCGATTATGCGGGCGAACTTCTCTACTCCACCTTGTGCGAATTCGGCTTTGCGGCTGGAAAATTCGAGGCGCGTCCCGATGACAGCCTGCATCTTCTCGACGCGGCCATCGTCAATGCGGTGCGCTGCGTGCCGCCGGAAAACAAGCCGGTCGGAGCCGAGATCAACAATTGCCGCCAGTTCTTCAGCCCCCTGCTCACCCATTTCAAGAACCTGCGCGCCGTCGTCACCCTTGGCACTATCGCGCATCAATCGACCGTGCGCGCACTGCGTGAACCTGTAGCGCGTCATCCCTTCGGGCATGGTCATGAGACGGATATCGGACGGCTGCGGATTTTTTCCAGCTATCATTGCTCGCGCTACAATACCAATACGGGCCGACTGACCGACCCGATGTTCCGCGATATTTTCAGAAGCGCGCGCGCCTATCTCGACAAAAAAAGCGCCTGACGGCGCTTTTTTTAATGACCGCGCATATTATCCGCGGTCCCGCAACAGGCGGGCTTTCTCCCGGCTCCAGTCGCGCTGTTTTTCCGTCTCGCGCTTGTCATGGGTCTTCTTGCCGCGGGCGACCGCCAGTTCCAGCTTGGCGCGGCCGCGATCATTGAAATAGAGTTTCAACGGCACGATCGTCATGCCCTCGCGTGCGGTCGAGTTGAACAGGCGCGACATCTCGCGGCGGCTGACGAGCAACTTGCGCAAGCGGCGCGGCTCATGATTGAAGCGATTGCCTTGCGTATATTCGGGAATATAGGAATTGATCAGCCAGAACTCGCCATTCTCGAAGCTCGCATAGCTTTCGGCGATGTTGGACTGGTTGGCGCGCAGGGATTTGACCTCGGTTCCGGTCAGAACCAGACCGGCTTCGAGCGTATCGAGAATCTCAAAATTGAAGCGCGCCTTGCGGTTTTCCGCGATCATCTTGCGCACGGGCGAATTTTTTGGCTTGTTCATAGCGGCATATATAATGGGCTTGGTTCAAAATGAAAACGCTCCCGCACGGGCGAGAGCGTAAAATTCTTGTTGCGCCATGCAATCAGTTGATCAGTCCCGCATGTTTCATGGCCGCATCAATCTTCTCGGCGGTCGATGCCTCGATTGTCACCATGGGCGAGCGCAAGATATTTTCGATGCGCCCCAGACGCGACAGGGCATATTTGGGACCGGACGGATTGGGTTCAATGAACAGCGCCTTGTGCAGCGGCAAGAGACGATCCTGCAATTCCAGCGCCTTGGCATAATCGCCCGCCTGACAAGCCTGCTGGAACTCCGAGCAAAGACGCGGCGCGATATTCGACGTCACCGAAATGCAGCCAACGCCGCCATGCGCGTTAAAACCAAGCGCCGTTGCATCCTCGCCCGAAAGCTGGATGAAATCCTTGCCGCAGGTGATGCGCTGTTCCGACACGCGCTCGATCTTGCCGGTCGCGTCCTTGACGGCAATGATGTTCTTGTGATCGCGCACCAGCGAACCCATGGTTTCGGGTGTCATGTCGATGATCGAACGACCCGGAATATTGTAAATGACGAGCGGAATGGAGATCGAACGCGCCACACGCGAAAAATGCTCGTAAAGCCCGCGCTGGTTCGGCTTGTTATAATAGGGCGTCACCACCAGAACCGCATCGGCACCGGCTTTTTGAGCATGCTGCGCCAGCTCGATCGATTCGACCGTATTGTTGGAACCCGCACCTGCGATCACCGGCACACGCTTGGCCGCCACCTCGATGCAGACTTCCACCACGCGCTTGTGCTCGTCATGGGTAAGGGTCGGTGTTTCGCCCGTGGTGCCGACCGGCACCAGACCATTGGTGCCTTCTTTTATCTGCCAGTCGACAAATGCCCGAAAAGCTTTCTCATCGAACGCTCCTTCACGATCAAATGGCGTAACAAGCGCGGTAATTGAGCCCTTCAGCATTCCTAACTCCCGAAAATACAGATAGCCTGCATGATCGACCCGCCTCATTTTGCCTGCGGATCATATGCAAAGCGGCTGCACAATAATCCCGCCTCCCAAATCGGGCAAGCGCATTTGGAGCCGAAAATTGGGGGATTGCGACAGATTTACGATAATAATCCCAGCTTTATAAAAAGTGTTGCCCCAATGGAGGCCAAGTAGCTGCCAAGCCCCGCGCCTGTGGCCATCATTAACACTCTTTTGCGCTTTATAAAGTATTTGTTAATCATAAATTCATGTCTGCGGCTTATTCTCGATGCATCAAAATCATGTGCAGATTGCAGACTAAGAAAAGCCGGATTTCATAAACATATTCGCGACCGCATATTCGCGTTAAGTTCGATTTTACTTGATAAAGCGCAGGATGAAAGAAGCCTCATCGATGACCGACAGACAAAAGACAATCCTCATGGGCTGCCTTTTTGCACTGGCCTTGCAGCCGGTGGCGTCGCACGCGCAAACATCCCTGCCTGCCGAAGCGCCGCTACCGCTTGCCCGCCCCTTTGGCGCGCAGGCGACAAAAGCCTCGCCAATTGATCTCGTCACGCCAACGCCGCGCCCCGCAACGCCTGATCCGGTCATCACCTCGTCCTTCAGCCGTACGGAAAACCCCGCGGCCATCGGAAGCGACCTGAAGAACGGCCTCGATGCGCTTTATGCAGGCGATATTGCCAATGCTATCGCCCTGCGCAACCGCCTGACACCCGGCACGCTTGACCGGCAGATCCTGACATGGGCCATCGTCACCTCCGGCAAGGATGGCGTGACATCGAGCGAAATTGCCCGCGCAACCAGTGAACTGCCCGGCTGGCCGGGCATGGCATCGCTCAGGCGCGTTTCGGAAAAGGCGTTACTCAAGGAAAATGCGCCCGCCGCAACTGTTCTGGCGAATTTTGGCAACCGGAAGCCCCTGACCACCGAAGGCATGATCGTGCTTGCCCGCGCCTATGTCGCGCAGGGCGAGAAGGCCAAGGCGCATGGTTTGCTTGCGCCATGGTGGGCAAAGCAGAATCTGTCATCGGATGATGAGCAAAAAATCCTCAAGGAATTTAATGGTGTTCTGACGCGCTCGGACCATCAGCGACGTTTTCTGGATGCGCTTTACAACAACCGCTTGCAATCCGCTAAATTGCTGGCAGGACCGGCACAGGCGCAATCGCTTTACAATGTGCTCATAGCCATCAACCAGAAATCGCCCAATACAGAGAAGGCCCTTGCAGGGGTTGACCGGAGCTGGCAGGCGAACCCCGCTTTTCTGTTTCTGAAAATCCGCTATCTGCGCCGTGCCGACCGGCTCGATGAGGCCACCGATCTTCTGCTCAAAGCGCCGCAGCAGGCCGCTTTCCTTGTCGACCCGGATGCATGGTGGGCAGAACGGCGCATTCTGTCACGCGAATTGCTCGATCTCGGCCAGCCGCAATTGGCTTACAAGCTTGTCGCGGCACATGCCGCCGAATCGCCCGCCAACGCCATTGAGGCCGAGTTTCATGCTGGCTGGTACGCTTTGCGCTTGCTCAGGCAGCCAAAGCTCGCAGCCCAGCATTTTGAAAAAATCGCCAGCATCTCACAGCGTCCCATATCCGCATCCCGCGCCTATTACTGGCTGG
>JAATGD010000007.1 GCA_015654965.1 Hyphomicrobiales bacterium | reverse complement strand
CTCGCCGAAGCCCGCCACAAGGGCGCGGGCGACGCTGGCAAGCTCGGCCCTGACGCCAAGAGCCAGGTGACGGTGCGTTATGAAAACGGCACGGCCGCGGAAGTCACCCAGATCGTGCTTTCGACCCAGCATCTGGATGCTAGCTGGGATTCTAAAAAAGTGCGTTCGGTTGTCGAGCCTTATATTCGTGAAGCGCTTGGCGATCTGCCCGTTGCGAGCGATTGCAACTGGTACATCAATCCGACCGGAAAATTCGTCATTGGCGGACCCGATGGCGATGCGGGGCTGACGGGCCGCAAGATCATCGTCGACACCTATGGCGGTGCGGCTCCCCATGGTGGCGGCGCCTTTTCGGGCAAGGACACGACCAAGGTCGACCGTTCCGCCGCTTACGCCGCGCGCTATCTTGCCAAGAATGTTGTTGCCGCAGGCTTTGCCGACCGCTGCACGATCCAGCTTGCCTATGCCATCGGCGTGGCGCAGCCGCTTTCGGTCTATGTCGATCTGCACGGCACCGGCAAGGTTGCCGAATCCGCTGTCGAAAGCGCTTTGCGCGATGTCATGGACCTGTCGCCGAGCGGCATCCGCAAGCATCTCGACCTCAACAAGCCGATCTATGCCAAAACCTCGTCTTATGGCCATTTCGGTCGCAAGCCGGGGCGTGACGGTTCTTTCTCATGGGAAAAGACCGATCTTGCCAAGGCTTTGAAATCGGCTCTTTCTGCCTGATTGAACGCTGATGAATGATGAAAACCATCCCGTACGCGCGGCCGGAAATTTTTTCGGCCGCCGTCATGGCAAGCCGCTGCGCCCACATCAGAACGATCTGTTCGGCGATCTGCTGCCGCGCCTGAAACTCGATCTCGAGACGCGCGCACCGCAGGATTTGCGCAGCCTTTTCCCCGTTGCGGTCGATGCTGTGCGTCTGGAAATCGGCTTTGGCGGTGGCGAGCATCTTCATCATGAGAGCGGACGTTACCCTGAGACGGGTTTTATCGGCATCGAGCCGTTCATCAATGGCATGGCCAAGATGCTGGCAGCACTCGATCAGGAGCCGCGTCCCAATCTGCGCCTTTATGACGAGGATGCGACCGCGGTTCTCGACTGGCTGCCGGACGCGTCGCTTTCCGGCATCGATCTCTTCTATCCCGATCCGTGGCACAAGCGCCGTCACTGGAAGCGGCGTTTTGTGAGCGACGCCAATCTCGACCGTTTTGCCCGCGTTTTGAAACCGGGTGCGAAATTCCGCTTTGCTTCCGACATCGAGCATTATGTCAACTGGACGCTAGCGCATTGCCGCCGCCATGAAGCGTTTGACTGGCAGGCGCAAGGTCCCTCGGACTGGAATGACGCCTATGAAGGCTGGCCCGGCACGCGCTATGAAGCCAAGGCATTCCGTGAAGGACGCGTTGCAGCCTATCTGACCTTTATCCGGCGTTGATCGAGCCTGCAAAGCAGCCCCTAAAGCAGCCCTTGTAAAAATCGGCTTGTGCTGGTATATAAGTGTCAAATTCTTGGTCGTTTGAACAAGAGTGGGTCCGTCCGGTCCCGCTCTTTTTTGTTACTTACGGCTCGTAAAATGAGGTTTTATCGGCTTGACTGAGCAGATCAACGACAACGCAGCACTGGCGGCAGATGAACGGATCATCCGTGAGGCGGGTATCGATGCAAAAATTGCAGGCATCGTTGAACCCGTCATCAATACGCTCGGGTTTCGTTTGGTGCGTGTGCGTCTTTCCGGCCTCAATGGGCAGACCTTGCAGATCATGGCGGAACGTCCCGATGGCACCATGACGGTCGAGGATTGCGAGTTGCTCAGCCGCACGGTGGCGCCTGTTCTCGACGTGGAAGATCCGGTCAGCGGCAAATATCACCTTGAGATTTCCTCGCCCGGTATTGATCGTCCCATGGTGCGCAAATCGGATTTTTCCGACTGGTCCGGTCATATTGCACGTGTCGAGACGGCAATTGTGCATGAGGGCCGCAAGAAGTTCCGGGGCCGCATCATTTTGGGTGATGCGCAATCGGTGACGCTGGAAAGCGATCAGATTGCCTATGGCAATGAGCCGGTGGTGCGCATTCCGTTTGATCTGATTGCGGATGCGCGGCTGGTTCTGACCGACGATCTCATTCGTGATGCGCTGCGCAAGGACAAGGCCCTGCGCGAAGGCCGCATCCCCGATGACGATCTGGGCGATGATGCTGATCAGGATGTGGCCGAGGACGCCGCGGACAAGAAATAGAATTCAGGCAACCGGCGCAAGGAGAAGCCGGATGCGACACCAAGGAGAGACCCATGGCAGTCAGTGCTAACAGGCTGGAACTTCTGCAGATCGCCGATGCGGTCGCACGCGAGAAGTCGATTGACCGCGTGATCGTTCTTGCGGCCATGGCCGATGCGATCCAGAAGGCGGCGCGTTCGCGTTATGGCCAGGAAAGCAACATCCGCGCCGACATCAACGCAAAGTCCGGCGAGATCAAGCTTCAGCGTCTGCTCGAAGTGGTAGAAACGGTTGAGGACTATGCCACGCAGATTTCGCTGTTCACGGCACGCGAGCGCAATCCCGATGCGCAGATCGGCGATTTCATTGCCGACCAGCTGCCGCCGATGGAATTTGGTCGCATCGCAGCCCAGTCCGCCAAGCAGGTCATCGTGCAGAAAGTGCGCGAAGCCGAGCGCGACCACCAGTATGACGAATACAAGGACCGCGTTGGCGAAATCGTCAATGGCAGCGTCAAGCGCGTCGAATATGGCAATGTGATCGTCGATCTGGGCCGTGGCGAAGCTATCGTGCGCCGTGACGAGCTGATCCCGCGTGAATCTTTCCGCTATGGCGACCGTATCCGCGCCTATGTTTACGATGTGCGTCGCGAACAGCGCGGACCGCAGATTTTCCTCTCTCGCACCCATCCGTCTTTCATGGCGAAACTCTTCACCATGGAAGTGCCGGAAATTTATGACGGCATCATCGAGATCAAGTCGGTGGCCCGTGATCCGGGTTCGCGCGCCAAGATCGCCGTTGTCTCGCGTGACGCGTCGATTGATCCGGTCGGTGCCTGTGTGGGTATGCGCGGCTCCCGCGTTCAGGCAGTTGTCGGCGAATTACAGGGCGAAAAGATCGACATCATTCCATGGTCGCCGGACGCTGCTTCCTTCATCGTCAACGCGCTGCAACCGGCTGAAGTTGCCAAGGTCGTTCTCGATGAAGACGCCGAGCGTATTGAAGTTGTGGTCCCCAATGACCAGTTATCTCTTGCAATCGGTCGTCGCGGACAGAATGTTCGCCTTGCCTCGCAATTGACCGGCTGGGATATCGACATCCTCACCGAAGACGAGGAATCCGAGCGCCGCCAGAAGGAATTCACCGAGCGCTCGAACCTCTTCATGGAAGCGCTTGATGTTGACGAGATGGTCGGTCAGGTTCTGGCCTCCGAAGGTTTCGCCTCCATCGAGGAACTGGCTTACGTTGAGCCGGGTGAAATCGCTTCCATCGACGGTTTCGATGACGATACGGCTGGCGAAATTCAGGACCGCGCACGCGAATATCTGGAGCGCATCGAAGGCGAACTGGATGCGCGCCGCAAGGAACTGGGTGTCGAGGACGATCTGCGCGAGATTCCGGGCCTGACCTCCGCCATGCTGGTTGCGATTGGTGAGGACGGTGTGAAGTCCGTCGAGGATTTTGCGGGCTATGCGGTTGACGATCTGGTCGGCTGGCGTGAGCGCAAGGATGGCGACACCATCAATCATGCCGGTATCCTGACGCCGTTTGATGTCTCGCGGGTTGATGCCGAGCAGATGGTGATTGCAGCGCGCCTGAAAGCGGGCTGGATCACCGAGGAAGATCTGGCGGCGCAGGACGAGGCGCAAGCTGAAGAGGCGAGCGAAGAAGTCGCTTCCTGAGCGGATGAGCGGGCGGCTTGAGCAAACATGTTTACGCCTCATTGACGAGGCGTAAACTGAAGGCTTCTGGCCTGATTGTCAGATAGATGTTGTTATGCGGCCATGGCTCTGCTAGGCCGCATACGATTTAGAAAATGGAAATATGGCGAAAGCGGAACGGCGCGTGGGATTGGATATGAACGATAGAAGCTGTATCGTTTCACGCGAAAGCGGCGCTGCCGAGGATATGATCCGTTTTGTGGCGGGGCCGGATGGTTCTGTGGTGCCTGACCTGAAAAGAAACCTGCCGGGCAGGGGCTGCTGGGTGAAAGCCGAGCGCCGTCTGGTGGATGAGGCAGTCAGGCGCAAGCTTTTTGCGCGGGCTTTGAAAGACAGTGTGACGGCAGAGGCGGATCTTGGCGCGCTGGTCGACCGGCTGCTGACGAAATCCGCACTGGGCAGTCTGGCTTTGGCGCGCAAGGCGGGCGCCGTGGTGTCGGGTTCGGCAAAGGTGGATCAGGCGATCCGTACCGGGGCTGCGGCCATGGTGCTCCACGCCAAAGAGGCGGCAGCCGACGGTGTTCGCAAGCACGATCAGGCGCGTCGCGCAGTCGTGCATATGGAAGGCCCCGATATCCCTTCCTTCTCTCTTTTTTCGGGAGAAGAAATGGATTTGGCATTTGGGGGTGGAAATGTGATACATGCAGCCGTGCTGGGCGGAAAAGCCGCAGCCGGGTTCATTCAAAGAGCGCTGCTGTTGCATCGCTATCGCGGCGAAAGTGCCGCGAATTCGGATTAGGGCATAATTGTATAGAGGCTTTAAGCTATGATTATGCATTGAAGAGATGACTGGAGCATTATCCAATCCGATAGGATCGCGTTGGATAATGCTCGGGTAAGGCGGCCGGAGCCGCGAAGGAAACGGAACGTAATGAGCGATAATACAAACGACGACAAGACGCTGAGCGTTAACACCAAGAAGACCCTGACCATCAAGCGGCCGGGCGTCGAACAGAGCACCGTGCGCCAGAATTTCAGCCACGGCCGCACGAAGGCTGTCGTCGTTGAAACCAAGAAGCGCAAGTTCGCGCGCCCCGATGAGAAGCCGGAAGCGGCAGCACCCGCGCTCAAGCCTGTAGCCGCCGCCCCTGTGGCGACGCCAGCACCCGCGCCGGTTCAGCCAGCGCCTGTCGCCGAGCAGCCAAAGGCGCCTGAAGTGGTCCGGGAAGTGGCCCAGGAAGCAGCAAAGCCCGTTGCCGCAGCACCTGCTCCTGCCCAGACGCCAGCTCCCGCGCCGGTTCAGGCAACGGTGCAGCCCCCGGTTCAGACACCTGTCCGGACTCAGGCTCCTGCATCCACGCCAAAGCCTGCCGCAGCTGTGAACAAGCCGCAAGGCGCGCAACAGCGTCCCGGACAGCGCAATTCAGGCCCGCAGTCCTCTTCGCGTCCACGTCCTTCCGACCGTTCCGGCATGGTTTTGAACACGCTGTCGCGCTCGGAAATGGAAGCGCGTCGTCGTGCGCTTGAAGGCGCGCAGGCCCGCGAAATCGAAGATCGCGCGCGCGCGGTTGAAGAAGCCAAGCGCCGCGCCGAGGAAGATGCCCGCCGCGCCAAGGAGCGCGAAGAATCCGAACGCCGTCAGGCTGAGGAAGAAGCACGTCGCGCCGCTGAAGCTGAAGCCCGCCGCAAGGCGGAAGAAGCCGCAGCCAAGCGTGCGCCGCAAGCAGACAGCCGGCCTGAGCGTCGTGACGATGCGCGTGGCCCGCAGGGAAATCGTCCCCAGGACAACAGGTATCAGGGTAATCGCCCGCAGCAGGGGGCACGTCCGTCTGCACCCTCGCTTGCGGAAGCAGCCCCCGGACCGGACAAGCCGCTGCCGCAAAGCCAGCTTCGCCGGCCCACGCAGTCGGATGACGATGAGCGTCGCGGTCCTTCCGCCAACCGTCGTGGCGCACCGGCCAAGCCGGAAGTGCGCGCACCCAAGGTTGTCAAGGGCGAGGATGATCGCCGTCGCGGCAAGCTGACGCTCAACAGCAATCTGGACGAGGAAGGTCGTTCGCGTTCGCTTTCTGCGATGCGTCGCCGTCAGGAAAAGTTCAAGCGTTCGCAGATGCAGGAAACCCGCGAGAAGATTTCCCGCGAGGTTATCGTTCCTGAAACCATCACGTTGCAGGAACTCGCGCAGCGTATGACCGAGCGTTCGGTCGATATCATCAAGTACCTGATGAAACAGGGCCAGATGATGAAGCCGGGCGATGTGATCGATGCCGATATGGCGCAGCTCATTGCCGAAGAATTCGGCCATACCGTCAAGCGCGTTGCCGAATCCGACGTGGAAGAAGGCATTTTCGACGTTGCCGACAACGAGGCGGCGCTGGTTTCGCGTCCGCCGGTCGTGACCATCATGGGCCACGTCGATCACGGCAAGACCTCGCTGCTCGATGCAATTCGACAGGCGAATGTGGTGTCGGGCGAAGCCGGTGGCATCACCCAGCATATCGGGGCCTATCAGGTCGAGCAGAACGGCCAGAAGATCACCTTCATCGACACGCCCGGCCACGCGGCCTTCACTGCGATGCGTGCGCGTGGTGCGCAGGCAACCGATATTGCCATTCTGGTGGTTGCGGCTGACGACAGCGTGATGCCGCAGACGATTGAATCGATCAATCATGCCAAGGCTGCCGGTGTTCCGATCATCGTGGCGATCAACAAGATCGACAAGCCTGCCGCCGATCCGCAGAAGGTGCGTACAGCCCTTCTCCAGCACGAAGTTTTTGTGGAATCGCTGGGCGGTGAAGTGCTTGACGTAGAAGTCTCGGCCAAGAACAGGATCAACCTCGACAAGCTGCTCGAAGCAGTCCTGTTGCAGGCTGAAATCCTTGATCTCAAGGCCGATCCGAGCCGTACCGCTGAAGGCGTGGTCATTGAAGCCCAGCTTGATCGCGGTCGCGGTTCGGTTGCAACCGTTCTCGTGCAGAAGGGTACGCTGCATCCGGGTGACATCATTGCCGCCGGTAATGAATGGGGCCGCGTGCGCGCTCTCGTCAACGACCGTGGCGAACACGTCAAGGAAGCGGGTCCCGCCATGCCGGTGGAAATCCTAGGTCTTCAGGGTACGCCACAGGCAGGCGATCGTTTTGCGGTCGTTGCCAACGAAGCCAAGGCGCGTGAAATCGCCGAATACCGTCAGCGTCTGGCCCGTGACAAGGCCGCAGCACGTCAGACCGGCTCGCGTGGTTCGCTTGAACATATGATGAGCCAGCTTCAGGTTTCGGGTACCAAGGAATTCCCGCTGCTCATCAAGGGTGACGTTCAGGGTTCGGTTGAGGCTATCATCACGGCACTCGACAAGCTCGGCACTGACGAGGTTCGGGCGCGCATCGTGCATTCGGGTGCGGGCGGGATTACGGAAAGCGATGTGTCGCTGGCCGAAGCGTCCAATGCGGCAATCATCGGCTTTAACGTGCGTGCCAACAAGCAGGCCCGCGACGCTGCCGAACAGCAGGGTTCCGAAATCCGCTACTACAACATCATCTATGATCTCATCGATGATGTGAAGGCAGCGATGTCGGGTCTTCTGTCGCCGGAACGCCGCGAAACCTTCCTCGGCAATGCCGAAATTCTCGAAGTCTTCAATATCACCAAGGTCGGCAAGGTCGCCGGTTGCCGTGTCACCGAAGGCAAGGTCGAGCGCGGTGCAGGCGTGCGCCTCATCCGCGACAACGTGGTTATCCACGAAGGCAAGCTCAAGACGCTCAAGCGCTTCAAGGACGAAGTGTCGGAAGTGCCGTCGGGTCAGGAATGCGGTATGGCATTCGAGAATTACGACGATATCCGCGCAGGCGATACCATCGAAGCGTTCCGCGTCGAGCACGTCTCGCGCACGCTCTGATCGGCAATCGCTGAACAGGCTTTTACCCGTCCGCACCATCTGCGGGCGGGTTTTCATTATCGGTCCTGCGGGTCTGACTCCCGGCTGGACCATGATGACTGCGCTCGCTCCAAATCGGAAGCGCAGACAATATAAACCGGAAGAGACAAGGCAATGGCACGTTCTCATGACACGAAAGGCTCAGGCGGCCTTTCACAACGTCAGCTTCGCGTTGGCGAACAGGTACGACACGCATTGGCGCAATTGCTTCAGCGCGGGGAAATCCGCGACGATCTGCTGGAGCGCACCGTTATTTCCGTATCCGAAGTGCGCATGTCGCCGGATCTGAAAATCGCCACCTGCTTCATCACGCCTTTGGGCAACACGGATGTGCAGGCCGTAATCAAGGCGCTGGCGGCCAATGCACGCTTCATTCGCGGGCGCGTGTCCTCAAGCCTCGCCCAGATGAAATATATGCCGGAATTCCGTTTCCGTGCCGATACGAGTTTTGACAATTTTTCAAAGATCGACGCGCTTCTGCGTTCGCCGGAAGTGGCACGCGATCTGGGACCGCAGGATGAAGAAGACGACGCGGATGAAACCGCGCGCGATGGAGACGCATAAAGCATGGCAAGACGTGGCAAGAAAAAAGGTCGTCCGGTTTCGGGCTGGGTCATTTTCGACAAGCCGAAGGGAATGGGATCGACCGAGGCCGTCTCCAAGATCAAATGGCTTTATAATGCCGAAAAAGCAGGCCATGCCGGAACGCTCGACCCATTGGCATCGGGCATGTTGCCGATTGCGCTGGGCGAAGCCACCAAGACCGTGCCTTATGTCATGGACGGCACCAAGGTCTATCGTTTCACCGTCACATGGGGCGAGGAACGCTCGACCGATGATCTGGAAGGTGAAGCGACAAAGACCTCCGAAAAGCGCCCGACACGAGCCGATATCGAGGCGCTGCTACCCAATTATACCGGGGTGATCTCGCAGGTGCCGCCGCAGTTTTCCGCCATCAAGATCGCCGGTGAGCGCGCCTATGATCTGGCGCGTGAAGGCGAAACGGTCGAAATTCCGGCGCGTGAAGTCGAGATCGACAGTCTTGATATCGTGGCTTTCCCGGATGAAAATCGCACCGAATTCGAGGTCGAATGCTCCAAGGGCACCTATGTGCGCGCGCTGGCCCGCGATATGGGCCGCGATCTTGGCTGCTATGGCCATATTTCCGATCTGCGCCGCATCGAGGTCGCGCCCTTCACCGACGAGGATTTCGTGACGCTGGCGCAACTCGAAGAGGCATGGCCGCCGCTGCCGCCGAAAGACGAGGATGGCAATATCGTCGAGCCTGCGCCGCGCCGCGATTTTTCAGCGCTTGATGCTCTGGTGATCGACACGGGAGCAGCGCTTGATTGCCTGCTGCAAGTCGCGCTTACCGATGATCAGGCACAACGCGTGCGTCTGGGCAATCCGGTGATCCTGCGCGGGCGCGATGCACCCTTGGAAGCGGACGAGGCTTGCGTCACATCCCATGGCAAGCTTTTGGCCATTGGCTATATCGAACACGGTCAGTTCAAGCCCAAGCGCGTTTTTACGAGCGTCTGAACCGGAGGCAATAGCCGACAAATTATTGGAGGTTCGCACACTATAGGTGTGGGCTAGACTGGTGAAGTCCGAAACCTTTGCAGAGCTTTCACCATGTTAAAGGCCGCAACAATCATCATTGCACTCTGCCTTGCTCTGGTGCTTTTTCTCTTATGCCTGTTTCTGGCGACGGATGGCCATGCCTATACGACGGATCGGTGGAAAGTTCTGCCGCCCATACCCGAGATGCCGGTTTCCACTCATGAGGGGCTGGCAAATGTAAACGGCATAAGAATGTTTTATGCCGTTTACGGCAAGGGCGATCCCATTCTCTTCATTCATGGCGGATTGGGCTATGCCGGAATCTGGGCCAATCAGGTCCGTGATTTTTCCAGGGACCATATGGTCATTGTTGCCGACAGCCGCGGGCATGGGCGTTCAACGCGCGATAGCCGACCGTTCAGCTATGACCTGATGACCGATGATTATGTCGCCTTGCTCGATTATCTGCATATCGGCAAGGTCACGCTGGTTGGCTGGTCGGATGGTGGCATTATCGGTCTGGATATGGCGATGCGATATCCGGAAAAACTCAAAAGGGTCATTGCCCAGGCGGCGAATAT